>DMKK01000042.1 GCA_003454335.1 Gammaproteobacteria bacterium
CTCCTCCCGGGAGAGTTTATTGAGGTGTTTGTCGATGCGCCCCTGGAGGTGTGTGAAGCCAGGGACCCCAAGGGCTTGTACAAGAAGGCGCGGGCAGGAGAGATCAAGGGGTTTACTGGTATCGATGACCCTTACGAAGCCCCCCTGTCAGCTGAACTGGTTCTCTCTGCCGCCGAAAAAACGCCGGATGTACTCGCGGATGAAGTGATGGTCTATTTGCAGCAGCAGGGTATTTGCCCGGCACTCGAAAATGATATCTCACTTGAAGAGAGAGCCTCTGGAACTGCATGAAAAACACCCTCCATGCCCTGGTGTGGCTGACCCTGCTTGCAGTGGGTGCCCCTGAAGTATCAGCCGGCCCGCCACCCGCCTATGAGGGGCGGCGGCTGTATGTTTCCTATTGCCAGTTATGTCACGGCACGGATGGCAAGGGGAGCGGCCCACTGGCAAAGGCGATGCAAATCGATGTGGCAGACCTGACCACCACGGTACGTTCCAGGAGTGACACCATCCTGACGAAAATCATCACCGGAGAAGGGCGGCAGACCATCACGGGTCGTGACCGCCATAACCTGCTCAGTGCAGCCATGCCGGAATGGAAGGACGTCTTCGATGAGACCCAGGTCAAGGCGCTGATTGCATATCTGCGTTTTCTGGGCAGCACCAAACATGATCTGATGGGGGATCCCAAGGTTGGTCTGGAGCTCTATCAGCAGTATTGCCAGGTCTGCCACGGTGTGGAGGGTGATGGTGATGGCATCATGACAAACCTCATGGGCATTATGCCGATGGACCACACCAACCCCAACGAGACCAACAGCCTCGACAATGAAGCACTGGTCGAGAGTATCCTGGATGGCAAGGGGCGGTATATGCCAGCCTGGCGCGGCATTCTGGATCAGCGTGATGTCGAGGCACTGGTGAGCTACATTCGACTGCTCTCCCACTAAGTCAACGGTGTCCTGTCCGGGAGGAGGCGGAGGTTCGGGGTTGCAAGCGTAATTACCACATAAGCATCCGGGTTGGCCTGTCCCCTGGTGTTGCAGCAACTCCATTCTGGTTATGTCCGGTCAAGTATTGCCTCACCACGGGGTAAGGTGGGACACTTGGTCGCTAAATGGAAGAATTAGAGCACATCCCCGACTGGTCACTGGTGCAGCAGTACATGCACTCCAGTCCTGCTATCTTCTTTTACTGGGTCGCGGAGCCGGACTGGCCGGTCGAATTTGTATCGGAGAATATCAACCAGTTTGGTTACAGTGTTGAAGAATTCGTTTTGGGAAGGAAGAAGTTTTCCGAGATCGTGCATCCGCAGGATCTTGATCGTGTTATCCAGGAAGTCGAAGAGTACACCGCCAGGAAGCTGAAATCCTTCACCCAGCAATACCGTGTGCTTACCTGTGACGGAGAGGTCTGCTGGATTGATGATCATACGGTAATCCAGTTTAATGCGGCAGGAGAGGTGACGCACTACCTGGGGATTATCACGGATATCACCGAGCGCAAGTATGCTGATACGGCGCTAAGGCTCAGTCAGGAAAAATACCGTGCCCTGGTAGAATCAACGGACGACTTCATCTGGGAGGTCGACCGCAACGGGGTCTACACGTATTGCAGTCCGCAGGTGGAAAGCCTGCTGGGCTATCTGCCCGGGGAAATGCAGGGTAAAACGCCCTTCGAATTTATGACAGCAGCGGATGCCGCAATGGTTGCCGGCAAGTTTATGGCGATCGCCGGGAGGCAGCAGGCGTTCTCTGCCCTGGAAAACACCAACCTCCATCGTGACGGGCGTGAAATTGTACTGGAAACCAGCGGCGTTCCGTTTTTTGATGCGGAGGGAGAACTGGCGGGGTACCGGGGTATAGACAGGGATATCACGGAACGCAAGCGTACTCAGCACCGACTGGCTGCGCAGCGGGAGTTCTTGCAGTCGGTAATCGATGGTGTACATGATGCCATCATGGTGATCAACGAGGATTGCAGTATCGAATTGATGAACCAGGTTGCACGGGATGCCATGCAGCCGGAGTTTGTCGCGGATATTGATAATCCAAAATGCTACGAAGTATCGCACCACTGTGAAGATCCCTGTGATGGCAAGGATCATCCCTGCCCACTGACGAAGGTTATTGAGTCCGGGGAGGCAGTGACGGTTGTCCACAGGCATTTCCTGGCGGACGGTTCGACGGCTTTCGTGGAACTGGTTACTTCGCCCTTGCGGAATGAGGACGGCGAGATACGCAGTGTCATTGAAGTTGCGCGGGATGTTACCGGCCACGTGACGGCACGGCGTGAGCTTGAAGAACAGAAGCTCACCTTGCAAAAACTTGCCCACCACGATGCACTTACCGGCTTGCCGAATCGGCTGCTGTTTCTGGACCGGCTGCAGCAGGCAGTCAGAAAGGCGCGCCGTGCGAACAGGCTGCTTGCGGTTCTGTTCATAGACCTGGACAGGTTCAAACAGATCAATGACAGCCTGGGTCATGCGATGGGAGATGCGGTGCTGAAGGTGATATCCAGGAGGCTGGAGGATTGCCTGCGTGAAGATGATGTAGTGGCCCGTCTGGGTGGTGACGAATTCACCATTATCATGGATTCGCTTCATAATGCCCGGCACGCGACGACCCTGGCGCAGAAAATTATTCGTGCGGTACAGCGTCCTGTCAGGCACAAGGAGCAAGAGCTCTACGTATCGGCCAGTGTCGGTATCAGTCTCTATCCACAGGATGGAGAGGACGCCGCAGTCCTGTTGCGGAATGCCGATGCCGCCATGTACAAGGCCAAGGGAGAAGGAAAGAACAGTTTCCAGTTCTATACCGCCGATATGACCGAGCTGGCCTTTGAACGGGTATTGATGGAATCACACCTGCACCGGGCGTTGGAAAGCGATCAGTTTGTCGTGCTTTACCAGCCGCAGATCGACCTGCGTACAGACCGGCTGGTGGGGCTGGAGGCGCTGGTGCGCTGGCAACACCCGGAACTGGGCCAGGTATTGCCGGCAAAGTTCATTACCCTGGCGGAGGACACCGGCTTGATACTGCCACTGGGTGAGTGGGTGTTAAAAACTGCCTGCCGGCAGATGGCGTGCTGGTACCAGGATGGTTTGTTCCCCGGGCGGGTTGCTGTCAATCTCACCGCAAACCAGCTGAAACATGACAGTTTCCTGCCGGCGGTGGAGCATATCCTGAATGCAAGCAGCTGCCGGCCGGAGTGGCTGGAACTCGAGATTACCGAGGGGGTGGTCATGCGGCAGCACGAACATTCTTTCCAGGTGCTGCAACAGCTGAAGAGACTTGGCATCGAGCTGGCAATTGACGATTTCGGCACCGGTTACTCGTCCCTGGCCTATCTCAAGCGGTTGCCGGTCTCGAAGTTGAAAATCGACCGGTCGTTTGTCAGGGATATTCCCGAGGACGATGGCGATAATGCCATTGCACGTGCCGTAATCGCCATGGGACACAGTCTGGGGCTGCGGGTGATTGCCGAGGGTGTGGAAAATTCCGGGCAAATGGCGTTCCTGAGAGAGGCGGGGTGTGACGAGGTGCAGGGTTACCTGTGTGGTCCGCCGTTATCCGCAGACCAGATTACCGAACGCTTGCGCAAATAAAACCAGGGCCGCCTGTTGCGATCGATGCGCCGCTTTCCGTTAATCAGTGTTTTCGCCGGACCAGTCTGCCAGAATAATAGCGATGGCCTTTGAAAACTCGTCGAAAGAATGCGGTTTGACGATGTAGTCATCCACTTCGTATTTGAAGGCGGCGGCCCGGTCGCCTGGTTCATTGGAGGATGTCAGCACCTTGACCTGCATGCTTTGCAGCAGCGGATCTGCGCGCAGCTCCTTCAGGAATTCAATACCCCCCATTTTCGGGAGGTTCAGGTCCAGCAGAATCAGTGACGGTGTGGGCTCAATTCTGGGAAACCCGTCACCACGCAACATGCCCAGTGCCTCAACACCGGTACGTGCAACATAGAGCGGGTTGCTAATGTTGGTTTTCCGCAGCGCCCGCTGTACGGTCATGATATCCACCCGGTCGTCTTCCACGAGCAATATCACTGCGTCATTATCAGGTTTCACTACTCCCCCTCCGAGACGGATAATTAGCCGGTAGTATACAGCGGATCCAGGAGTCTGTCGGACTTGGGAACAATCTACCCGGCAACTGCTCCCTGTGTCGCTCTGCCTCCTGCATCCCTGCAGTCGCGCGCTGCCGGGAGAGTGGTTCAAATGTCCCCGGTTTATCGTTACGCAGGTCCACTGTGTGCCGCAAAATCGTGACCATTTGTGCTTGCTCTCCCATCATGCTCGCTACGATTGCCTGAATCCGACCGGCTCCTGGCCTGTTTGACGGTGATTTATTCATGCGCCGGCCAGCTAAACCGAAAAGTGGCGCCTTTGCCTTCTGCTGATTCCAGTGTGATCGAGCCGCCGTGTTCCTGCACAATCTTCTTTACCAGTGCCAGACCGATACCGGTGTTGCTGCCGTAATCATGTACCGTCAGGGTCTGAAACATCATGAATACCTTGTCATGGTACTCCGGTGCAATGCCGGGGCCGTCATCGGCTACTGTAAATTCATAATACTCACCCAGGTTACGCGCAGTCACCCCGACATGGCCCTGCTCACCATTACCGTGCTTGATAGCGTTTCCAATCAGGTTGGAAAATACCTGGAAAAGATGTAACCGCTCCGTGTGCAGGATGGGCATGTTCGCGGCCACATCCACAATGAATCCATCGGGTGGTGCCAGTGAGTCGATTACCTCGGTCAGCAGGTCGCCGGTATCGACGTTGACCATGGACTGTTCGGCCCGGTCAATACGCGTGTATTCCAGCAAGCCTTCAATCAATGCATTCATGCGTTGCACGCGGTCACGCAGCAGTCCCAGTTGTTCGCGGGTAACTGCAGTCAGTTTTTCCTGCAGATCTTCCTCCAGCCAGGTGGCCAGGTTTGCGATGCCGCGCAGTGGTGCCTTCAGGTCGTGCGAGGTCACATAGGCGAACTGTTCCAGTTCTTTCACATGCCGTTCTGCCTCGGCTGTGCGGGTGGCGACACGTTGTTCGAGGGTTTCGTTCAGAATCTGGAGTTCCTTCTCGGTATTCTGCCGTTCATTAATCTCGCTGTTAAGTTCTGCGTTGAGCTCTGCCAGTTGCGTGGTGCGCTCGGTCACCAGGCTCTTTACCTTCGCGGCGCGTCCTACCAGCGTGGAAAGGTATATTGTCAGCAAGGCCGTAAATGGCAAGCCACCTGCAAGTGTAACCCAGCCACCCCAGGGGGCCGGCTGGAAATATCCGGGGATTGAGGTACACAGCACTTCCCATTGGCGGTCCATGATGCTTATTGTCTGGATGAACTCCTGGTTTTCCCGGGACTTGTTGTTCTCTGGTTTGCGCTGGCCGGTATCTGCAGGGAGTTTTCTGGAGGTGTGTCGATAAAGATAGTGTTTTTCGCCGGTGACAGATACATCGTAGATAACCATGTTAATGCCGCTCGGGCTAAGATTCTGCAGGGCACTTTCAACGATCTCGCCAATGCGGAAAGTCCCTGCCGCGAAGCCGCGCAACTGCTGTTGCCGTTTTTCCAGGCTGTCCGGGGTCGTCGCTGTTTTTTCATCCGCAGCGGGATCTGTATCTGCCTTGTGGTAGACCGGCAGTCGGGCCGTGAACCCGTATTCGATGCGGTCCTCCCGTTGCAGGGGGATGAGTGGTGAAATCTGCATCTGTCCAGCATCCCGTGTCTGCAGCAGCATATCCAGGGTTGTCGGGTCAGACGCCAGGTCATGCCCCAGTGCTTCCTTGTTGAGCAGGTAGGGCTGCACATAGAGAACAGGAAAATGCATCGGACGTTGAGTGGCCTTAACCCGTTCATCCGCCGGACTGGTTTCAGTAATATGAAATCTCGGGAAGCTGATCCGGGCTTCTTCTTCAAATGAGGTGCGTTCTGCCGTGGTTATCCGGGGGATCCATTGCAGTGCGGTTATGCTCGTATGACGCTTGAGAGCCGGCCCCACGAACTTGCGAAAATCACGTCGGCCGACCCGGTTTGATGCGTCGAAGAAGCTGCCAATATCCCGAACCACAGCAAGATTCTGCTCGATCTCACGCTGCACCATCAGGATGCGGTCGATGGCCGCCGCGTGAAATACCTGTTGTATCTGCTGATGTTCCCAATCAGTGGCCACGTTGAATGCATGCCAGGTGACTATTACGCCGAGCAGTGCGACCAGCGCAATCGGAATATACGCGATCCATGCGTGCGTATTTCCTGCGGAGGTAAAGCTTTGGTTTACCATCGCATACAGGCCTTGTGAAATCTGCAATGCCCGGTCTGTGGACTGCAGATCTGTGTGCAGCAACGCAAAATTAATGCTCCTGGTTAACTGTCTATTGCAATAGCGAATTGGGAGACTGTCAGGTTCAAGATTACCAAGTATTATGTTGCATTAGAAGCAGCTTAACAGGGTCGTCGGGTGGGCTGGTGTTATACTCGGCACGCGGAAGCTTCCCACCGCGAATCGCGCCGGGGACGACGCTCCCACAGTAAGGTTTTTTACAATAACCGGGTTAACGAAGGAGTATTTAGCTGTGAAAAATATACTTGTGGCAATCGACACTTGCGAGGCCATAACTATCGCATCACCCATTATGGCGCGAACCCTCGAACTGGCAGGTGCCTTTTCGAGCAAGGTGTGGATTCTCCATGTTGTTCCGCCTTCACGCCAGCCCCCGTTTAATGTCGATGCCAAAGCGCTACGCCAGGAGGTCGCTGCAGAGTTTCACCATGAACATGAGTTCCTGCAGCATCTTGCGCAATGTCTGCGGGACCGGGATGTCGCGGCCAGCGCGCTCCTGGTTAAAGGCGCAACCACCAAAACGATACTGAAAGAAGCAGGCCGGCTGGATATTGATCTGATTATCCTGGGCTGTCACAGGCACGGGCTGTTATACGGTGCCTTGATGGATGCTACGGAAGAAGGACTGCTGGGTAACTGTTCGCGCCCGCTAATGTTCATTCCGGAACCGGAGTGATGGTTACGGCGGGCCGCCAGCATCAGGACTGCATTACCGGGTTCGTAAATTTTGCAATTTTCTGAACAGGGTGCGTTTGCTGATCCCCAGTTTGTCTGCCAGGCTGTCGCGGTCACCCTGAAACTTCGACATAACCTGTATGAGGTAACGTCGCTCTATTTCTTCAAGCGGAAGGATTGCATCGCCGTCCGGCGGTTGCGTGTCTGCAGCGGCTGGGTTGCTGTTGCAGACACCCGCGGGCAGATGCTCCGGCAATATCATTTCGTCATCGGTCAGCAGCGTAGCCCGCTCCAGGATGTTGCGCAGTTCGCGGATATTGCCCGGGAACGCATGCCGTTGCAGGCAGGCAAGTGTCGCAGGTGCGACGCTATATTTCTGCTCGGATGACAGTCGTGATAACAGGGACTCTATCAGTAAGGGAAGATCTTCTGTTCGTTCACTGAGTGCCGGCAACTCGATTGGGAAGGTACTGATGCGATAAAAAAGATCGCGACGGAAGCTGCTGTCGGCAACCATGGTTTGCAGGTTGCGGTGTGT
>DMKK01000181.1 GCA_003454335.1 Gammaproteobacteria bacterium
CCGAACCCGCTGAACAGGTTTACCTGCTGGAAGAAAGCAGCCGGCCTGGAACACAAATGCCGATTGAGGAAGATGAACACGGCACCTACATCATGAACTCCAAAGATCTGCGGGCCCTGGAGCATGTTGAACGGCTGATAAAGATCGGCGTCAAGAGTCTCAAGATAGAGGGCCGCACCAAATCACATTATTATGTGGCACGCACGACACAGGTATATCGCCAGGCCATTGATGATGCCGAGGCCGGCCGACCGTTTAATGCACAGTTGCTGGGGTCACTGGAGAACCTGGCCAGTCGCGGTTATACGGACGGTTTCCTGCAGCGCCACCCCGATCAGGATTACCAGAATTACCTGGAAAACCATTCAGACAGCGTCAAGCAACGCTTCGTCGGCGGCCTGACCGGCTACAATCCCGAGAGTGGCATGACCCATATTGACGTCAAGAACAAGTTTTCCGTTGGCGACGAACTGGAACTGATTCTGCCGGGAGGCAACCGGACGTTCCGGCTGGAGAACATGCTCGACATGGACGGCAACCCCATGAAAGAGGCCCCGGGCGGCGGCTACCGGGTACAGATTCCACTGGACGGGCAGGATTACGCCATGGGCTTGCTGGCGCGTTATTTATAGCCCACTTTTGCTCTCTAATGTTTTATCAGCTCAACCCAGCTCTGCCTGTCGATAAACAGCTTCCTGGAATCATAAGCAAGGCGATGAGTACCGTGGCAACGGGCACAAGCCAGTACTGCCAGGGTGCCCAGTTCTCGCCCCTGATCCTTGAGCGTCCCGGTTCTCAGACTTTCACCCAGACTGCTTATCGTTTTGTTAATTGTTGCATCAGGGTATACCCGCGTGTCCTTTTTATGACAACTTGAGCAGGTTTCACCCAGCACATTGATACCCTTTTCCAGATCCGACAGGGATAACAATGCAACATCCTGCATACCATCTTCAGATGCAATCTTGATCTGGTTTACCTGCCGGGTAAGTTCTTCCATGTGCGCTTCCAATGAGGTTGACGGGCCAATCTCCATCGAGGAAAAATCAGGGGCGCGGTACATGGCAGCGGTGATAATTCGGTAATCTGTATGACAGGATTCGCAGTTTTCGCTTAAGTCATCAAGCGTATGCGACACATCCTGGTAGCGATCGCTGCTGGCATTCTGCTGTAAACGGGCAATGGCCTCCACGTCCAGTTTTTTCTGCCACTCTGGAACCATCTCACCTATTTTCAGGTAATGCTCGCTTAATAGAGCCACCCATTTATCCAGAGATTTTGCATCCTTGCTATCGGCATAAAATCTTACCGCCTGCATTTCGCGACGCAGTTTAAACATATTGTGTAACCACACCTGCCGCTCATTTTCCGGCTTATACCACTGCGCCAATGATGCAGGCGGGTTTTTTATCAAGGTCACCCGGTCCTTGTGGATGTAAACAATGCCGCCAACAATCACCAGCAGCAAGCACTGCAGGAGCATGAAGTGAGGCCATCGCATTACCATGACACGGAGAAAAATGACGGAACGGGAAAATTGTTTTTCAAACAGTTGCGCATCTTTTTTAATCCTCTTCTGCAGTCATGTGTTTTGCTGCCTTTACTGTTTAAGTACGACCAATACCCCCGCGATTCTATTCGCATAGCGCACTTCCATCCAGTAAAACCCGGGATCTAACCCATTCATTGTGACCTGTTTTTTGAAGAAGCCACCTTATAGAAGCCTTGTCAGCACATTGTTTTTTACAGCAAACCCCATCCCGACACAGGAGTTGGCAGATAGCTTCCTGGGACCTAAGTCCAATTTATCCCTGTCGCCACCCCGTATAGCATCTATATTTAATCAGGAAAGAAAAAAGCCTCCGCAACAGAACCAGGAACTGCTGAGAACGATGGCTGCCAGGGAGGCAAAGTGAAACAACAATAAATATTCCGGGGTTATACAATAATGACACTCACATATTCGCTCTGGCTCCCGGCGCTTGCAATGGCCGCCACTACACTGACCACTGACCTGCATATGTCACCGGACACCGGTGTGATCGATAACGACCGGGAGATAACGTGGGATGCATTGCTTGCACCTGCCCTCCCGCAACCGGAGTTCATTGCGCCACAAGTCACCCGGGAAAACCCGCCAGCAGCACAGTCCCTTGCCGGCACAATCCCGTCCATTGATATCTGGGAAAGACTGCGCACCGGGTTCAACTTCCCGCAACAGGCCGCGCCGTCCGTACAGGCTCATATCGATACCTTCCACAACCACCCCCGTCATATCGAACAAATCTTGCAGCGTGGTGAACCCTACCTGTTTTACATCCTCAGTCGCGTGGAGGAACGCGGTTTGCCTGCGGAGCTTGCCTTGTTGCCGGTTATTGAAAGCGCCTTTGATCCCTTTGCCAATTCGCCTGCGGGGGCTGCCGGTATCTGGCAATTCATGCCAGCCACAGCCAAACATGTCGGACTGCGCCAGGACTGGTGGGTTGACGGCCGCCGTGACATCGTTGCAGCAACCGATGCCGCCCTGGATTACCTGAGCGAACTCCATCAACGCTTCGACGGCGACTGGTTGCTGGCCCTGGGGGCATACAACGCCGGTAGCGCACGGGTTAACAGGGCCATCCGCCGCAATCGCAGCCAGGGCAAACCGGTCGATTTCTGGAGCCTGCCACTGCCTGAAGAGACCCGGGGTTATGTACCGAAACTGATCGCACTGCGTGCCATCATCGCAAATCCCGAGGCCCACAATATTACCCTGCCGGTCCTGGCGAACGCCCATTACTTCTCCGTCGTCGAAACCGGCGGACAACTTGATCTGCAAGTCGCCGCACGGCTGACCGGAACCTCCATGGAAGAACTGCAGCGCCTCAATCCAGGGCTCACCCGGTCGATCACACCACCCGCGAGCCAGCACACTCTGCTCATTCCCAGGGCAAGTGAACAGCGCTTCCGCGAACGGCTCGCGCAGCTGCCCCCGGACCAGCGTTTGCAGTCAATCAAGTACCGGATTCGCCAGGGTGACACATTAAGCACCATCGCACAGAACAGCCAAACGACCGTCGCCCGGCTGCGTCAGATCAACCACCTGGAGAGCACCCGGATTTTCGCCGGCAAGCTGCTCATCGTGCCAATAAGCAAGCGTGACGAGAACAGCGGTGAGGAGTTACAGGTCTCCCTTCTGAGCCACCAGGATTAATTGATACTTCTTCCCGGATCGACCCACCTTCCCACCGGCATATTGAGGAGAGTCACTGCTTGCAATGTGTGCTGTTGTTGTCGCATTGATTACTACAAACGTCAGTGATGCCGAAACCGGCCAACTGTAGATGAGAAACGCTATCGAGACTTGCCTGCGTTTGCGCAATACATTCAAGCCTGGTGAAGCTGGTCATTAGCACCTGACAATCCGGCTCCACCCATGTGTAATTCAATATTTCGGGACCGGACTGACAAACCGACCCAGCTATCCATTTGTCGATTTCGTGGTCCGGACATTACAGTCTTTTTACTGCCTGCCTGCGATGCACGAAACCTGGAGGAACCACCTGGACCAAATACCTGTCGTAACACATATTCCCGCTGCTCCTGGAGGAAGCATGCCTAAAGCCATAAAAAATGATGCCAGCGCCCGCATCCTGATGCGGCTGCGACAGGCGGAAAACAACCTCACTGAATAAGTAGTTTAGCATTCCTCATTCACTGACTTGCCGTGCGGGTTTATCAGTTATCTCCGTGTGTCGGATAGACAACGCGCATGGGCAGCCGGTGAAACACCCATGCAATACCCACGAGTGCCATGCTACCAAATGCCACGGGAAAGCCGAGGTACTCCCAGCCCGGGTTGTCGAAGAACACCACCAGTGGATCTGCACCTGCTGGCGGATGCGTCACCCGCAGGACTGCCATTGCAGCAATTGCCAGGCCGACGGCCAGCCCCGGACTCCACCATTCAACTGGCAGGAACATACGCAACAACAGTCCGATGAACGTTGATACAAGGTGTCCACCGATGACATTGGCCGGTTGCGAAAGTGGACTGTTGGGTACGGAAAATAGCAGCACACAGGTTGCCCCGAACGGCGCCATCAGCAACAGGTTTCCCGTTACATGACTCAGCCAGGCCACTGCACCGACTGCCAGCAAGCCACCGACTCCGGCTTTTAAGGCAACCACGAGTGGTTGTGCAGGTTGTTGACGCAGCAGCAGGCCACGGACAATCGAACTTGTTTGAGTATTCATGGAAAATCCCTCTGTATAACTTTGCGTGCTGATCAGCCATCACACCACTGTCCACGGGCAGCACTACACCGGTTTCCGGAAATAGCAGCAAGCTGTTCGGTTAAAAACCGGCGTATGCTATCCGCGATCACCTGCCCATCCTCCTCCAGCGCAAAATGTCCGGTATCCAGCAAATGGAAATCGACATTTTTCAGATCACGTTTGTAGGGATAGGCACCCTCAGCCGGAAAAATGTAATCGTTTTTTCCCCACACAATCAGGGTCGGTGGCTGGTGCTTGCGAAAGTAGGCCTGCCACGCCGGGTAGTGCGGGACGTTATTCTGGTAGTCGTAAAACAGGGCGAGTTGTATCTCCGGATTTCCTTCACGCGTCAGATGTCGCAGATCGACATTCCAGTTGTCGGGGCTGATAACTGCCTCGTTCCTGACACCGTGGGTGTATTGCCACTTCACACCGTCCGGTGAAATGAATCCAGCCAGTGGCTGCGCATTCTCCGGTGTACGCTCCTTCCAGTACTTGCGGATGGGATCCCAAAACTCACGCAGGCCTTCCACATAGGCATTGCCATTCTGGATAATCAGAGAATCAACGCGCTCCGGGTGCCGCTCTGCCAGGCGAAAACCAACCGGGGCACCGTAGTCCATCAAGTACAGGCTGTAATGCTGCAGCCCCAGCTTCTCCGTGAAGCCTTCCATCACATCGGCCAGATTATCGAAGGTGTAGTCGAATTCATCGACACCCGGCTGGGCACTGTTGCCGAACCCGGGATAGTCGGCGGCAATCACGTGAAAGCGGTCCGAAAGTGCCGGTATAAGATTACGGAACATATGGGATGAAGTCGGGAACCCGTGCAGCAACAGGATCGTTGGAGCATTTTTCGGACCGGCCTCGCGGTAGAAAATCTCCAGGCCATCGACAGTAACGATTTTATGTTGTGTCCGGGTGTAAACCGGTACGACCTGCTGGTTTGCCTGCGGTGATTCAGCCGCTGTTACCGGTATCGAGGTAGCGCCAATTACCAGCGCTGCGACCAGTACCAGCCTGGATGCTGCACCCCATTTTGTATTCATAAGATTTGCCATTGTGGAAGTCCTCCGTTGTGAAACTCTGGTGTTCATGGTTGTGCTCTTGCCGTGCACAGGCCATTCCTTACACGGAACATGCCAAGTCATCACAATTGATTCATCCTGTTGTTATTATTGTATATTTATAAACCCACCTTCTTTGCTCTGCTTACGATAGTTCGTTATTTACGAAATCACGTTGACACATCAACGATATGTCGTAATCTTTAACCATGAAATGACCACCTGCCAGGAGACACAACCATGGCTGCAAAGAGCGAGGGGAAAAAGCAATCCGGACATCCCCCAGCGAATGACGAATTAGCCCGTATCAAACGCCAGAACGAACTCATCCTCGAAGCCGCCGGTGAAGGCATCTACGGCATCAGCGCCAACGGGCTCGCCACATTTGTGAATCCTGCAGCCGTTGCGATGACCGGCTGGACACCCGAGGACTTCATTGGTCAGTCGATTCATGACATGCATCATCACACCCGGCCGGATGGCAGCCCTTACCCGCATGAGGAATGTCCAATCTACGCTGCCTTCAGGGATGGCAGGATTCACCACTGTGAAAACGAGGTATTCTGGCGCAAGGATGGCAGCAGTTTTCCGGTCGAATACACCAGCACACCCATTGTTGAAAACGGCAAGCTGGCTGGCGCAGTAGTGGTATTCAAGGACATCACGGAACGCAAGCAGGCTGAGCAGGCATTGCAGCAGGCTTATGCCGAGGTCGAACGGATGAAAGAGCGGCTGCAAGCCGAGAACGTTTATCTGCAGGAAGAAATAAAGGTCGAACGTAACTTCGCAGGCATAATCGGACAGAGCCATGCTATCCAGCAGGTACTGCACCAGGTCGAGCTGGTTGCCCAGACGGATGCCAGCGTTATGATCAGCGGAGAATCAGGTACCGGCAAGGAATTAATTGCATGCGCGATTCATGAGCAAAGCAGTCGGCACGAGCGTCCATTGATTCGCGTCAACTGCGCGGCAATCCCCCGAGACCTGTTCGAGAGCGAATTCTTTGGTCATATAAAAGGCGCCTTTACCGGTGCGATCAAGGACCGTACCGGACGCTTCGAACTTGCTGACGGCGGCACTATCTTTCTGGATGAAGTCGGGGAAATCCCCCTGGAATTGCAAAGCAAACTGCTGCGCGTATTGCAGGAAGGACAGATAGAACGGATCGGCGAGGAAAAGACCCGAGCTGTTGATGTGCGTGTGGTGGCTGCGACCAATCGCAACCTGAAGGCTGATGTCGATTCCAAAGCTTTCCGCGAAGATCTGTTCTTTCGCCTTAATGTGTTTCCAATTGAGGCGGTACCATTAAGAAACCGCGCTGACGATATCCCGCTTCTTACAACACATTTTATCACCCTCATCTGCAACCGTCTGAACCGTTCGGAGCCAAACCTTACGCAGGCCAACCTGAAGCAACTGCAGTCCTATGACTGGCCCGGTAACATACGCGAACTGCAGAATGTGATTGAACGGGCCATCATCGTCAGCAAAGGCGAGCGTTTACAGTTCAGCCTGCCGGGTGGAAGTGCGGAAACGGCAGCCATATCTTGTAAATCGGCTAACAGGGATTCGGAAGCCATGCCCTTCACCGAAACAGAACGGCTGGCACGCGACCGCGCCAATATTCTTGCTGCCCTGAAGCTTGCCAGCAACAAAATATCAGGTGAAGACGGTGCTGCTGAACTGCTGGGCATTAAACCCACAACGCTGGCATCACGCATGAAGGCCCTGGACATCAAGAAGCAGATATAAATTGCCACCTACTGCATTGAAAACAAGCTTCCCCTGCTACACTCCGATAAAGACTTCCAGCCTTTTCACGAACATCTGAAGTCAAAGAATGCCCCTGTAGACACAGAGCAATTCAAGGTATTCCTGTGATCAGCGCCAGGCGAACTGCTAATTATCGCCTGAAAACGATAACCTTACCTGTGACCCGGAACCCCCAGCACAAAAGCAAGCCACACAAAAATCCCGCTGCATGTACCGATGGTACGCTGGGCCAGGCAGTCTGGGTCAGGAGAGCCTGACCGGCATTGATCTCCACAAGGATCTTCACCACCGCACCTGCGCCCGTCAGCAGGATCAGGGGATGGCGCAGATCACGCCAAAGCTGCAGCAGGCCCACGATCAACAGGCTGTTCAAAATACCGGACAGCCCACAGTAGTAGAACAGTGTGGGATCACCCCACCACAGCCAGGCGTCAACGCCGACGGTGCCGATTAACAAGGCCAATGGCAGCTGCCATTGCAACCGCGCCTCGAACACCACACCGAGCAACAGCAATGCGGTGATATCCCACCCGGCGTGCGCCAGGTCACTGTGTACCCAATGTCCGGTGACCAGTCGCCACCATTCACCCTGAGCAATCGCCGCCCGATCGAACACCCAGGACTCTGGCGCTGCCCCGAGGACCAGGTACGCAACCACGGCGCCTGCACCCAGCAGCATGGAGCGCCATGGCAGCGCGATGCCGCCATGGTGTCCATCCATTTGAGACGCTACGCCCATTAGTGAGTCACGCCCGCCTGACGGCGGCGCAAGGTGAGCCACACCAGGGGCAGGAACAGCAACAGGGTCCAGGCATCCAGTGCACCGCCGCCACTGTGGCTGGCACGGTTTGATGAATACAGGGGCTGCTGGCTGTCGACCCGGCGTGACACGGCCGGGCGCTGGGCACGTTGCTGGCGGGCGGCTGCTTCGATGGCCAGACGTGCCTTGTTACTGCGCTTGATGCCATGCGCATCGAAGACTTCATCACGCACCACTACCATGGCGGTGTAATCGGTCACCAGGCCGTACGCAACACCCAGATCGGTAATGGCCTGTTTCAGGTCGGCGTCTTCACCGAAATCGTTGATCTCCTGCAGCGCTTCCTCGACACGGGCGTAGGCCCACAGGCGTTCGATCTCCGGGTTATCCGTCGCCATCGCCGGGAAGGAAAACCGGGCCTGGTAGGTCTTGTCTTCACCCGAGATGCTCCCGGTGAGCCGCACATCCGCCATACCGTCACCCCAGTAATGGCCGAAGACCACGAGTTGCTGGCCCCGATACAGGCTGCCGACCTGTCCGGGCGTGAGGTCAGCGGTCTTGACACCATCAATCCCGATCTTCACACCGTGCAGGGCTTCATGCGTCACTTTGGATGTTGCCGCCAGTAACTGGCCCACAATGTCATCACTGTTGGAGATATTCACGGCAAAGCCACCCGAGGCCCTGGTGAGAGCCTCCAGTAATGGACGGTTGGCACTGTTTCCCAGCACAAAGGTAAACAGGCGGACATCCTTCTTCTTGATGAGTTCGATGAACCGGCGCTGCCGGGTCTCACCGACATTGGCCACCCCGTCGGTGACCAGCACCAGGGCGCTGGTCCGGTCGGCCTCCAGGGACTTGATGCCTGTATGCAGACCTGCATACAGGTTGGTGCCGTTGCCGGGAGAGATGCCTGCAAGGGTCTGACTGTAATGCGTCACCATTTCGGGGGTTGCATTGACAAACCCCGAGGTCAGCTCCCGTGAGCCGTCATTGAAGAGCACAATGCGGAAACGATCCTCGGGACGCATCTTTTGCAGTGCGCGCTGCACACCATCGGCCAGGGTTGCGTACTTGCCCTGCATGGAACCGGAGATATCCACTACAAACACCCAGTCCTTGCCTTCCTGAATGGGCTTGAGGTCATCGCCGGGTGTGACCACCAGCATGAACGTACCGCGATCACTGCCTGCCGGTTTGTGTGCAACCAGATCGACGCTGCCCGGCAGGCCGGTTTGGTGACGCCAGTAGACCACCAGGTCCTCATCCAGCGTGAACGCGGGGGTATTGGCAACGGGCAGAGCCCGGTTAGCGGTTGGTGACTCTTCAGGTACCGCCGGTGATACCTCGCCATCTGTCGCGGCGGCACGATTACCAAGATGCACCTGCCATTCACCATCGGCCTGCGACTGGATGATCGCCTGTGGCTGATTCGGCAGACGCACAGCTTCTACCGGATACGCCGACTTGAGCCGCAGATCAAAACTGAACTGCCCGGTCACCTGCTCGTTGGCCGTCCAGAATGCGAGCTTTGCTTCGTCGACACCGCCCTCTTCCAACGGGTAGACATAACGCCCGATCCCGGTGTCCACCGCAGCAGGCTGGAGGTACACCAGCCGCACCCGCGTATCCTGTCCGGCACGTACTGGACTAACCCGGGTCTCGAAGGTCTTGTAGCTGTCTTTCTCGGTGATACCGGCATCGCGCCCGGCGGCCTTTTCCTCCTCATAAAGCTGGCGCGCCTGCGCCTGTTCCAGCACTTCACCGGTGACCGGCAGGCCATCGATCCACACGGTCAGCTCAACCACGGAGCCGTGTGCAGGCACCGGAAACGAATACTGTGCCTCCAGATCCCGGTCATGCGGGTTGACGAAGACCTGTTCAACGGTGGTGATGGCGTAACCGTCCTCGATGACGACATCGACGTGATGGTCCCGAATTTCCAGGGCCGGCAGACTGCCGTCGCCGGGCGTTAACAGGCCGGCGGCCTGCGTGAATCCACTCAACAGGAACGCCGTCAACAAGATGAATCCCTGCCAGATACTTTTCTTACCCGTTTGTCTGTTCATGCCTAACTCCTTATAAATGAACATTGTTCAATAAATGACTGTGAAGGGCCCATAAAACGAATAGATTGTTGGATGGCCCCTTAATAAACACCGTTCAATATATTTACCAAGAAAACCCACTTCCTGATATTGAGTGGGCTACTTGCGTTATGAACAGTGTTCAATTAAAATCTAGCACAACACTGAACACCGTTCAATAACATTCTTCAACCCTGCCCGTCGGCAGTCAATCAGAGGATCAACGCATGGCACGACGCAGCGATCACAGCCGTGAAGAACTCCGGGAGATGGCCCTGTCGGCCGCCGAACAAATCGTGGTGGAACAGGGATTTGAAGGCTTGAGCGCCCGCAAGGTAGCGGCGGCCATTGGCTATACCGTCGGGACCCTGTACCTGGTCTTCGAGAACCTCGATGACCTCATCCTGCACATCAATGCACGCACCCTCGATCGCCTGCATACGCGCATGACCGCCTCACAGGCACAGTGCAATGATGCGAGTAACTGCCTGTTGCAGTTGGGCCAGGTTTATATTCACTTTGCCGATGAAGACCCGCACCGCTGGGCTATGGTATTCGAACATCGCTTCTCTGAAGATCAGGTTGTACCTGCGTGGTACCAGGAAAAGATTGCGCGGATGTTTGCGCTGGTCGAGGAAGGACTTGAGCCACTTGCCGGACAGCATACACATGATGAAATAACACAGGCAGCGCGGGCACTGTGGGGTGGCGTACATGGCATCTG
>DMKK01000013.1 GCA_003454335.1 Gammaproteobacteria bacterium
CCTGGCAACGGCACGCAGATCGGCCGTATGCCCGGTACCCTTGGCTTTGAGGCTGGGCCTGGCCCAGCCCGGCGGCGCGACGATATCCCGCACCAAACCGTCGGCCTGCATGATCAGCTGAAAATTCCACACATTCTGTACAGCCGCCTGCGAGTTGGAAATCCGGTAGCGATAGACATGGAGATTGCGGTCCGGATCGTCATGCACTTCAGCGCTCACCTTGACGTCAACGCGGTTTCGCAGCTCGAGCGCCCACGCCCGCCCAATCACAGAAAAAATCAGCAAAAGCACTAATACCGCTTGAATTCCAACGCGAAACATTATGCCACCCCCTGCCCACGATATTCCTCGACCACTGACTCCTGACTCATTTCACGGCAACCCACCATCGATGCATCGCGTACATTGGATACCGCGCTCAGACGCGAAAACCAGCATTTCAATCAGGAATTTCGGATACGCCGATACCTCGATTGACCTTAAAGATTAAGGGCTATTCGCTGCTGATTTTATGCAAGTGATATGCCAATCCCGGTCCCCGCAAACCAACGCCTGGCCAGCGCCAAGGGTTCAATCCACCCGACGGTATGGTAAAATCTTGACTACGCTCGGCTAAGTAACAATAGTTAATTAAGAATTGTAGTACTTCGGCGGAGCACTACAAACGGCCTCGCTGCCGCGGAAGCTGCAGTTTTTAAAGGCAGACCTGTAATTCAGCGGATGTCAGAGCATTAGGCCCAACGTTATGCCCAAAGATACTGAAATCTATGCACGGCGCGGTGCTCTGCAACGGTTCCTTGATCGTTATCGTAACCGGCCTGATACCGGCCACGAACAAGCCATTGTTCGCGTCGCTATTTCCAGTACCGTAATTCTATACTTCTGGTTTTACGGATACTTCTATCACGGTGACATTGGAACAGTCTCGATTGGCCTGAAAACGGTATCACTGTTTTTAGTGTTCTCCATCTTTATGCTCGTGTGGTTCGGTATCTCCCCTGGTATCTTGCTATCTCGTCGCATCATCACGATGCTGGCCGACTTCGGCATGATGTCCTTTCTCATGTATATTTACGGAGAAACCACGGCGCCGCTTTATATCCTCTATCTGTGGGTCACAACCGGTTACGGCCTCCGTTACGGTCAGGCCTATCTGTTCATGTCAACCGTGCTGTCGGTAATCGGTTTTGTAATCGTACTAGAAACGAATGAATATTGGCTTGCGAATCGGGTCGCCGGTATGGGCTTACTGACCGGCTTAATCGTATTACCGCTATATCTGGCATCGCTGTTACGGAAACTGACCAAGGCAAAGGCCGAAGCGGAGGACGCCAACCGCGCCAAGAGTCAGTTTCTGGCCAATATGAGCCATGAGATCCGCACGCCCATGAACGGCATCCTGGGCATGGTCGATCTCCTGCTTGGCACCAGTCTTAACGACAAGCAAAAACACTTCGCCAGAACCATCCACGCCTCCGCCGGTAACCTGCTTGCTTTGATCAATGACATTCTCGATATTTCCAAGATCGAAGCCGGCAAAATCAATATAGAACAGGACGACTTCGACCTTTATGCCCTGGTAAACAGCACCGCCGCCATGCTGAGTCATCAGGCCCGCGCGAAGGGACTGCGATTGCAGATGCATATCGACCCACACACACCCTATCTAATCCAAGGCGACGAGCTGCATCTGCGTCAGATTCTGATCAATCTGATCGGCAATGCCATCAAATTCACCGAGCACGGCCGCGTGGATGTCAGGGTCAGGTGTCTGCATGAGGACCACGACATGGCGGCCATTCTCTTTGCCGTCTGTGATACGGGCATCGGCATTCAGGAGGAAGCCCAGGAAAAGATCTTTGAAACCTTCACCCAGGCCGATGCCGAGATTACGCGTAAATACGGCGGAACCGGCCTGGGTACGGCCATTTCCAAACAACTTGTCGAGCTCATGGGCGGCAGGATCTGGGTCGAGAGCGACGTGCGTATCGGATCGACGTTCTCATTCACCTTGCCATTCCGGAAACAACCGCTGGAAGCCGGCGAAACACAGGGACTGCAGGGGCAGGTCTTGCTCATCAGCAGGGACCCGGAGATGGTATCGGCCTTGCGAACGTGGTTGACAGGCTGGGGTCTGCAGATGAAGGCGCAGCAGGACGCTCTGCCTGCCTCCAGGATGCGTGACCGGAAGCAGCCGGGCGCGGGTTACCCGCGTTACCACACTGTCATCGTCGACGAACACTGCCTGTCCAACTCCGCCATGTTCGCGCACAATTTCGCCTCGAGCGCGGGGACCCCGCAGCAGGGGTTGATCCTGATACGCCGTGGAATGGAGCCGCCCACCCAGGCGCTGCTGCAAACCGGCTACTCGTCGGTATTGGCCCTGCCGCTGGAGAAGTCACTGGTGTTCAATGCCTTGCACGCCGCCCACGCCGAGGTCCGGAAAGATAAGCGTATTGTCTCGTTGTCGAGCCGCAAAAAGCCGGCATCGAAACCTGCGCGACGGCTCAATATCCTGGTAGCGGAAGACACCCCGGTCAACCGCGAAGTCGTCCGCGCGATCCTGGAGAAGGCCGGTCACAAGGTGACACTGGTCACGGACGGTGAACAAGCGCTGGACAAACTCGAAGAGAACGTATACGACCTCGCGATCGTCGATTTGCATATGCCGGGCAAGAGCGGCATCGACGTCATCAAGCTCTATGGATTCATAAGGCCTGACGGCCCCAGAATGCCGTTCCTCGTCCTGACGGCCGATGTCTCCGCCGACATCCGCGCGGCCTCGGCGGAAGCCGGGGCACAGGCCTA
>DMKK01000075.1 GCA_003454335.1 Gammaproteobacteria bacterium
GAGTCGGGCCAGGAAGCTCGAGTCCGGGCCGAGAACGGACAGCTCCTTGAGGATCTCCCTCGCCAGCAGGTCTTCATCCCTGACAGTGAGTACCGGCACCGGCACCGTTGATGGTGCCTGCTCTTCCTCGGCGTCCGGCCAGTGGGTCTCGGCGGATGCGAGCAGTTGCTCGATAGTGCCGACCAGGCGTTGCGGTTCAATCGGTTTGGTCAAATAGGCCTGCGCCCCGGCCTCCGCCGAGGCCGCGCGGATGTCGGCGGAGACATCGGCCGTCAGGACGAGGAACGGCATTCTGGGGCCATCCGGCCTTATGAATCCATAGAGCTTGATGACGTCGATACCGCTCTTGCCCGGCATATGCAAATCGACGATCGCGAGGTCATATACGTTCTCTTCGAGTTTGTCCAGCGCTTGTTCACCGTCCGTGACCAGTGTTACCTTGTGACCGGCCTTCTCCAGGATCGCGCGGACCACCTCGCGGTTGACCGGGGTGTCTTCCGCTACCAGGATATTCAGTCGTCGCGCCGGTTTCGATGCCGGCTTTTTACGGCTCGACAACGAGACAATACGCTTGTCTTTCCGGACCTCGGCGTGGGCGGCGTGCAAGGCATTGAACAACAGCGACTTCTGCAGCGGCAGCGCCAATACCGACGAGTAGCCTGCCTGCAGCAGCGCCTGGGTGGGCGGCTCCATTCCACGGCGTATCAGGATCAACCCCTGCTGCGGGGTTCCCGTGTTCGAGGCGAAATTGTGCGCGAACATGACGGAGCTCGACAGGCAGTGTTCGTCGACGATGACAGTGTGGTAACGCGGGTAACCCGCGCCCGGCTGCTTCCGGTCACGCATGCTGGAGGCAGGCAGAGCGTCCTGCTGCGCCTTCATCTGCAGACCCCAACCCGTCAACCACGTTCGCAAGGCCGATACCAGCTCCGGGTCCCTGCTGATGACCAGGACCTGGCCCTGCAGTCCCTGTGTTTCGCCGGCTTCCAGCGGTTGCTTTGTGAACGGCAGGGTGAATGAAAAGGTCGACCCGATACGCACGTCGCTCTCGACCCAGATCCTGCCGCCCATGAGCTCGACAAGTTGTTTGGAAATGGCCGTACCCAGGCCGGTTCCGCCGTATTTACGGGTAATTTCGGCATCGGCCTGGGTGAAGGTTTCAAATATCTTTTCCTGGGCTTCTTCTGGTATGCCGATGCCCGTATCACAGACGGCGAAGAGGATAGCGGCAGAGTCACGGTTCTCATGCAGACACCTGACCCTGACATCCACGCGGCCGTGCTCGGTGAATTTGATGGCATTGCCGATCAGATTGATCAGAATCTGACGCAGATGCAGCTCGTCGCCTTGGATTAGATAGGGTGTCTGGGGATCGATATGCATCTGCAATCGCAATCCTTTCGATTGCGCTTGATGACTCAGCATGGCGGCGGTGCTGTTTACCAGGGCATAAAGGTCGAAGTCGTCCTGTTCTATATTGATTTTGCCGGCCTCGATCTTGGAAATATCCAGAATGTCATTGATCAAAGCAAGCAGGTTGCCGGCGGAGGCGTGGATGGTCTTGGCGAAGTGTTTTTGCTTGGCGTTAAGGCTGGTGTCAAGCAGGAGATCGACCATGCCCAGGATGCCGTTCATCGGCGTGCGGATCTCATGGCTCATATTGGCCAGAAACTGACTCTTGGCGCGGTTAGCATCCTCCGCTTCGGCCTTTGCTCTAGTTAGTTTGCGCAGCAACGACGCAATATAGACCGGCAATACTAGCAATCCTGCCAGCAGTCCTACCCCTGTCGTCCGATTCGCCAGCCAATATTCATTGGTTTGTACTACTGTGAGGAAGCCCGTGACTGACACTAAAGTTGCTATAAACAGATAAAATTGACCATAGCGGATGCCGTACCCGATCGAGATCCATAGGTAGAGCACGTAAAACGGTGCCATTGTTTCGCCATAAAGGTATAAGATATAAGAGGTTGTTCCAAGATCTGCAACTAAGCTTAACAGGCGTCGCGGCATGGATGTGGCCGGGGAGATTCCGATCCATAATAGAATCACAAACGAAAACAGCAAAAACAGCGTTAGCGATTGTATACCGATTATTGCAGCAGTAACATTGCCGTGATGCCAGTAGCTGTAGAGTCCAAGATAGATAAGGGCGCTACTGGCTATCGCGACGCGGATCAGGGCCTGTTCATGCTCACTGTCCAGTCGGTTCCGATAACGGTCAACGAATTGCCAAACAGCACCACGTCTTCTATAAGGCTCGTCATCAGGTGGTGTCCCAAACAGTAGATCGATCATCGCGGTGATTCCGTTCATTGCTGTGTGGATCTTATGGTTCATGTTGCATAGAAATTCGCTCACGGCAAAGCGATTCGTGTTCTCTTCAGCCTTTGCCCTGCTGGTTTTGCGAAGTAGTGAAGCGATATAAAGCGGAAGCAACACCAATCCCGTCAACAATCCTATTCCGGCAGTACGATTGTCGATCCAGTAGCCGTTCGTCTGCAGGACTACAGTGAATCCCGCAGCAGAGATCAGCGTCGCCAGGAGCAGATATGATTTTCCGTAGCGCAGGCCGTAACCGGTGGTGATCCACAAATAAAGTATGTAGAACGGTGCCGTAGTTTCCCCGTAAAGGTACATCAGAAACGAGGTCGCACCGAGGTCGGCTACCATAGCCATACAGCGCCGTACAACGGACACTCCTGGCGATGCAGCAATCCATAGAAAAACTGCCACGGACAGCAGCAACAGCAATGTTAGCACTATGACGCCGTCAGCTACGGCGGACAGATTGCTTTGTGTGAAAATGCTAAAGAGGCCGAGGTAGATAAGCAATGCGCCTGAGATGGCGACGCGCACGATATTTTGTTCGTGCTCACTGTCCGGCCGGTTACGATAACGGTCAAGGAACCGCTTCAGAGCCCCGCGCCTTTCATAGATTCCGGTATCTTTACGCATAACGTCGGGACTGATGCTCTGACATCTGCTGAATTATTTTAGGTCTGCCTTTAAAAACCGCGACTTCCGCGGCGGCGAGGCCGTTTGTGGTGCTCGGCTGAAGTACTACAATTCTTATTAACTATTGTTACTTAGCCGAGCGTAGTCAAGATTTTACCATACCGTCGGGCGCATTGAACCCTTGGCGCTGGCCAGGGGTTGGTTTGCAGGGGACCGGGATTGGCATATCACTTGCATAAAATCAGCAGCGAATAGCCCTAAATCTTTTAAGGTCAATCGAGGTATCGGTGTATCCGAAACTCCTGATTGAAATGCTGGTTTTCGCGTCTGAGCGCGGTATCCAATGTACGCGATGCATCGATGGTGGGTTGCCGTGAAATGAGTCAGGAGTTAGTGGTCGACGAATATCGTGGGCAGGGGGTGGCATAATGTTTCGCGTTAGAATTCAAGCGGTATTAGTGCTTACGCTGATTTTTTCTGTGATTGGGCAGGCGTGGGCGCTCGAGCTGCGAAACCGCGTTGACGTCAAGGTGAGCGCTGAAGTGCGTGACGATCTGGACCGCAATCTCCAAGTCTATCGCTACCAGATTTCCAACTCGCAGGCGGCTGCACAGAAGGTGTGGAATTTTCAGCTGATCATGCAGACCGACGGATTGGTGCAGGATGTCGTCGCGCCGCCGGGCTGGGCCAGGCCCAGCCTCAAAGCCAAGGGTACCGGGCATACAGCCGATCTGCGTGCCGTTGCCAGG
>DMKK01000193.1 GCA_003454335.1 Gammaproteobacteria bacterium
CTGGTCCCAGGGAACATTTTTGAGCCGCAGGGTCAGGCTGCCACGGACAGTATCACTGACAACGACGTTGAGTCCGGTGAAGTCAGCAATGAGCTGCAGGACGGAGCGGACTTCAATGTCCTGGAAATTCAGTGATAGACGTTCACCCTTGTAGCCAAATTCGTCTTTCTTGGACTCTTCCACTTCTTTCTTGGTCAGTGCCCGGACTTCAATAGTGAACTGGTTATCAGCCTGGTATGCGATGTATTCATACTCACCGGTGGGGGTAATGACCATATGGACGGCATCACCCTTGGTGTATGTGTCAATTGTTTTGACCGGGGTCGCGAAATCGAGTACATCCAGGCGGCGCTCCAGTTCTGCAGGCAGCTGTGTACGGTAAAAGTCGACCAGTACCTTGCCGCCCTCCTGTTGCATGTCAACCGGGATGGAAGGATCTGACAGACTTACAATAACCCTGCCCTCACCATTTTCACCACGACGGAAATCGATGTTGCTGATGTTGTCTCCGGTGCTGTCGCTGGCGCGGGCGGCTGCGACTGCAGCCTCGGACAAGCCACCGCCGGCATTCTGGACGGTGAGAATGACCTTGTTGCCGTCTGCATGCGCCTCATAGGGCACCATGTTTACGAGGTTGACAACAACACGGGTACGTCCCTGGGCCTCGATGGCAGTCAGGCTTTCTACCATGCCGATACCAACGTTCTGCGAGCGCTGTACCAGGCCGTTCTTTGTCTCCGGGAAGTCCAGCGCGATGCGTGCCGGATTGTCTATAGTAAAACTCATGGGGGCGGGTACAGCATTGCTCAGGGTCAGTGTAATCTGAGCCTTGTTCCCTGGTAATCCGGCAACATCTACGGATTGCAAGGTGTTGGTACCAGATATGGTTTCTGCCGCATGTGCGGACACGGTGCTGCCCAGAAACAGGCATGCGGCTGCAAACAGGCGGCGCCATGCTTTATGGCCATGCTGTTTGATAGGTTTAATCAAGGTAGGTTCGTTAGTGTGCAAACGGTCTGACATGGTTCCGGTCATTGCTATGCCCCTGTGGGATTATTCGCTGATTGCAATTGAGGCCTGACGTTCTGTCCAGCCCCCAATACCATCAGGAATGATTTCCGTGAGTTCAACTTCATACTCTGTGATGCGTGTGATTTTTCCGTGATTCTGGCCGGCGTGATTACCAGGTTGTACGCGATGGATAGTGCCATCCGTGTCATTTATCAGAGCCCAGTGGTTCTCACTTTTTTCCAGCGTGCCTACCATACGCAGGCTGTCAAGATGGAACTCTTCCAGCGGTTCGGTAGGCCGCTCAAAGTCAGGCTTGATGCTGCTGTTGCTACTGGTAGTTTGGGTGCTCGGTTGTGCGTGCGAGAAGGTTGGCTCGGTAAACGGGTCACGCAGGTCGGTCGCCTGATAGGCAAATGATTCATAGGGTTTGAATTCAGGCAATGGTTCGATGCTGGATTTTTGCTGACTCTTTGTTGTCTGTACATACTCTTCCAGGTCGGATGACGGGTTACTGGAGCAAGCCAGTAACGTACCTGATAGCGAAGCAAGGCATAACCAGCGGCCTATTCGGTAGTAGCTAATGGTCATTTCTTGCCTCCTGTGCTGTTGCTATCATCGTTGGCTGCTTCTTCCTCATCAAGATAGCGATAAGTCTTGGCTGTCAGTACCATTTTCAGGGAAGTGTTATCGTCTTTCCCGGTCTTGTTGATGCTGACATTGTGTACGGTGACAATACGCGGCAGCGCTGCAACCCCGCTGACGAATTCACCAAATTCATGGTAATTCCCGATTACCTGTATACTGATAGGTAATTCAGCATAAAACTCCCTGGGGATCTCTGCGCGAGGCTGAAACAACTGGAATTCCAGACCACTTGCCAGGCCGGTCTGGGAAACATCTACCAGCAGGTCGGCAACTTCTGTTTGGTTGGGCAGTTGTCGTAACATGGCGCCAAAAGATTCACGCATTTCCTCGAGTTGTTTTTCATAGGCTTCCAGATTGACGGCCTGCTTGGCCTTGGTCTCAAAGATTACCTTGAGGCCCGTTTCCTTTTCTTCATACCTGGCCAGGTCAACCAACTGGTCCTTGACGTGAAACCAGTAGCCCAGAAAGATAACGCCACCCATCAGGAACAGAATAACTACGGCCCTGGCAGCTGCAGGCCAGCGTGACACATTGGTCAGATCGAGTTCGTTGAGATCCATATTCATTTTTTAACCTCACCAGCGACGACTTCCTCATCCAGTGGCTTGCGGACCTTTTGATTGCCTCGCAGGGTAAAGTTGGCAATGCGCCGGCGACCGGATTTGGTGGTTTTGATAACGTTAAGATGAGGGTCAGTAAGCCATTCCGAGACGTCTATCTTGCGCATGTAGTCTGAAACCCGCGCATTTGACTCGGCGACCCCCGTCATTGTCAGGATCTTGGTTTTCTGGGTGAATTTCTTCAGGTGTACGCCTTCCGGCAGTGTTCTGACCAGCTCATCCAGCAGGTGTACGCTTTCCGGGCGGCTGCCTTGAAGTTCCTGGATGACGTTCATGCGTGCCAGCAGGTTTTGCTTCATGGCCTCCAGTTCCTTGATGCGGCCTATGCGTTTGTTGAGTATTTCTATTTCGCCTTCAAGATAGACGTTACGCTGATTCTGATTGTTTATCATTCCATCAACGTGGAAATGAGCGAGCAGTACAATAAGACCGGCAATGATGACCGAACTAACGGCGATAATGCCAAATTCCTGTTGTTTCTGTTTGCGCAGTTCTTCACGCCAGGGAAGCAGGTTGATATGTGCCATATCAGTCGAAACTCCTCAGTGCCAGCCCGCATGCGATTAGCAGCGCAGGGGCATCATTACTAAGTGTCTGTGGTTTTACCCGTGCCGACAGCGACATGGATGCGAACGGATTGGCAATCATGGTTTCAACACCCAGTTTTTCCTGGAGCATCTCATCCATACCTGGAATGGAGGCGCTGCCACCGGCCAATACGATGTGGTCGACCTTGCTGTGCGGGCTTGATGAATAAAAGAATTGTAGTGAACGACTTGCCTGCTGCACCATGGCTTCCTTAAAAGGTTCCAGTACATCAGTCAGGTAGTTTTCCGGTAAACCGCCCTGACGCTTGGCCATGCCGGCTTCTTCATAAGACAGGCCATAACGGCGCATGATTTCTTCTGTCAGCTGCTTGCCACCGAAAACGGTATCACGGGTATAAACACTCTTCAGGTCATGCATGACATTGAGTGTTGTCATGGTTGCACCGACATCGATAACTGCTATGGTGCGATCCATGCCATGATCCGGCAGTTGATCCGTAAGCAGTGCAAAGGCATTTTCACTGGCGAAGGACTCAACATCCATTATTTCAGTACCCAGACCACCCGTCTCAACAGCAGCGCTGCGCAGGTCTACATTTTCGCTGCGGCAGGCAGCCAGCAGTACATCTACGGTATCGGGGTTTTTCTCGGTTGGTCCAAGGACCTCAAAATCAAGGTTTACCTCTTCCAGCGGGTACGGGACGTACTGGTCGGCTTCCAGTTCGATCTGGGCCTCCAGGTCGTCATCATGTAACCCGGCTGGCATCGGAATCACCTTGGTAATGGTCGATGAACCGGCGATGGCAACAGCTGCGTGACGGGTCCGTGTACCAGACCTTTTTACAGCTCGCCGCACCGCTTCACCTACGGCATCTACGTCGGTAATATTCTTCTCGACGACTGAGTTGGGGGGTAAGGGTTCGACGGCGTAGCTTTCGACCCTGTATCGGGAACCGCTGCGGCTCAGTTCCAGCAGTTTGACTGCTGTGGAGCTGATATCAAGACCGATCAGCGGTGGTTTGTTTCGCTTGAAGAGTTGCGCTATTGGCACAATATTTCCTTTTAGTTACCCAGTGTTGTAAGACAAAGGTAGTTCGCCGCATTAGAAGACAGGAACAACTATTTGTCAACCAATGTGTAATGCTATGGTAGTGGTTATCGGACAGAGGCAGATTTTGTTGAGAGAAAAAATGTCTTTGTCGAACCGTTTGTCATTTATAGTGCGTGTCTTGAGTCTAATCTTTGAACTTGATCACAGGTTATTACACTGAAATGTTTTTACGACGCATACTTGGTTTCTTGCTGTTTTTACTGTTTACAGGCATTACTGCTTCGGCGGTTTTAGCGGTTTTTTTATATATAAGAATTGAACCGCAGCTGCCCTCGACTGAAGTACTCAGGGATGTCCAGTTGCAGGAACCACTGCGTATTTACACGCGTGACAGACGTTTGTTAGCTGAGTTCGGTGATAAACGGCGTACACCTGTAAATATCGAGGAGGTCTCGCCGGAACTTATAAATGCGTTTCTGGCCGCAGAGGATGATCATTTTTATGAGCATTCCGGGGTCGATATTCCCGGCCTGATGAGCGCAGCTTTTGAACTGGTACGTACCGGCAGAAAGCGCAGGGGTGCCAGTACCATCACCATGCAGGTAGCGCGAAACTTTTTTCTTTCCACCGAAAAGACCTACTGGCGCAAGCTTACAGAGATCCTGCTGGCATTAAGGATCGAAGGTTCACTCAGCAAGGACGAGATACTGGAGCTGTATCTCAACAAAATCTATCTGGGTCACCATGCCTATGGCATAGAGGCGGCAGCACAGGTGTACTACGGCAAAAGCATTAATGAGCTTTCGCTGGCGCAGATGGCGACGATTGCGGCCTTGCCCAAGGCGCCATCGCGTATCAATCCGGTCAATGAGCCAGAGGCAACTGTTGACCGGCGTAACTATATTCTTGGCCGTATGCATCAGCTTGGTTATATCGACCAGGCCGCCTGGGAGCTGGCTGTTGCCGAGCCGGATGATGCGGCACTGCACAAGGTAAAAGTCGAAGTCAGCGCCGCATATGTTACGGAAATGGTACGCCGTGAACTGGTCAAGCGTTATGGCACGTCTGTGTATGCCTCCGGGTTTGAAGTGATTACTACCCTTGATGTTAAACGCCAGACTGCGGCTAATGCAGCACTGCACAAGGATTTGCTGGATTACAGCAGACGCCATGGATACCGGGGTGCGGAAGCACACTTTGACCTTGCAGAGCATGATCCCGGGGTGCAACCCGCATTATTGAAAGACTTTCCTGTGCGCGGGGGGCTGCAGGCCGGATTGGTGACAGCTCTTGGCGAGCAGACCGCCGAATTATTACTGGGAGATCAGGTAACGATAAGTATCCCGTGGGAAGGTATGTCGTGGGCCCGTCCCTACAAGAGTGTTAACCGCATGGGCAAATCACCAAAACAGGCTGCCGATATCCTGACGGTTGGTGACGTTGTCAGAATTAAACAACAGGATGACGGCAGCTGGATGCTGGAGCAGCTTCCCCGTGTTGAGGGGGCGCTGGTGTCTCTGCGTCCCACCGATGGTGCGATCATGGCGCTGGTGGGTGGCTTTGACTTCAAGCGTAGTAAATTTAATCGTGTGACACAGGCAAAGCGTCAGCCCGGCTCAAGCTTCAAGCCGGTGATTTATTCCGCGGCCCTGGAAAAGGGTTTCACGCCGGCAAGCATGATTAACGATGCGCCGGTTGTGTTCGATGACCCCAAGCTGGAGTCGACGTGGCGACCGGAAAACTACAGCGGTGAGTTCTTCGGGCCAACACGCCTGCGTGAGGCGCTGTATCGTTCCCGAAACCTGGTCTCGATTCGCATATTGCGTGCCATTGGGGCAAGTTATGCGGCAGATTATGCGGAACACTTTGGCTTCAATGCCTCGGAGTTACCGAAGGACCTGACGCTGGCGCTGGGCAGTGCAACGGTAACACCCATGCAGATGGCGAAGGCCTATACAGTGCTGGCCAACGGTGGTTACCGGGTCGAGCCCTACTTTATTCACAGTATTTACGATGCGCTCGGGGAGGTGGTTTTTACCGCAGATCCTGCCATTGCCTGTCCCCAATGCCCTGAGGCGCTCGATGCCATCAACGTGACGGGTGAAGAGCAGCTTAACCTGGCACCGCGGGTGCTGACACCACAGAACGTCTGGCTGATGACATCCATGATGCGGGATGTTATTCAGCGAGGTACCGGCCGCAAGGCGCGCGTGCTGGGCAGGACCGACCTGGCCGGCAAGACGGGTACCACCAATGACCAGAAAGATGCATGGTTCTCGGGCTTTAACCATGCCTTGGTGACGACTGCCTGGGTCGGTTTTGACAAGCTGGAGCCACTGGGGCGAGGTGAAACCGGCGGCCGTGCCGCACTGCCTATGTGGATTGATTACATGGCGGTTGCCCTGCAGGGAGTGCAGGAGCAAAAACAGGAGCCGCCTGAAGGGCTGGTGACCGTGCGGATTGACCCGGCAACCGGCCTGCTGGCTGGTAGCGGTCAAACGGATGCCATTTTCGAAACATTCCGGGAAGAAAACGTGCCCAGCAAGAGCAGTGATTCGCTGGCAGCGGGGGGAGAGGCAGGGTCGGCCGACGGTGCGGCTGATCAGTTGTTCTAGGAGCCTGAGTCCGGCAGGCTCCTGGCAGTTGATGCTTACAAGTGCTTGAGGTCGGTGCGTATACTGTCGATTGACGCCTGAAAGCCGGTGCGTTCTGCTTCATCCAGAGGCAATTCCACTACCTGCTCGATACCGTTGCGGCCGAGGATGGCCGGGACGCCGACGGTTATATCGGTTTGACCGTACTCACCATCCAGATTACAGACGCAGGGAAGGATTCGTCGCCGATCATTGCAGATTGCATCGACCATGGTGGCAATGGCCGCAGCCGGTGCATTGTAGGCACTGCTGGTCTGGCGTAGCGCGAGTACCTCGGCACCACCATGTTGAGTGCGTTTGTTAATGCGTGCGATCGCGCCCTGGTCAAGAAAGGTCGTTGCCGGTACCCCGTTAATAGTGCTAAAGCGTGTCATGGGTACCATGGAGTCGCCATGACCGCCAATCACCATGGCATGTATGTCCTTGATGGAAAAACCTGTTTCTTCTGCCATAAAGCAGGCCATCCGCGAGACATCCAGTACGCCGGCCTGGCCAAAGACACGTCCCCGTTCCCAGCCGGTACGCTTCCAGGCATGCCATGTCAGCACATCTACCGGATTGGTAACCAGCAGCAGAAGGGCATCAGGTGCATGCTCAAGGACTTCATCAATAAGGGTGTCGATGACAGCGCGGTTAATGTCAAGCACGTCGCTGCGTGACATGCCGGGTTTGCGCGGAGACCCTGCAGTAATAATGACCAGGTTTGAATCTTTCAGTAGTGCCGGGTCGGTGCCACCGGTCACGCGGGTATCAAACCCAAAATAGGATGCAGACTGACTGACATCCAGTGCAGCACCGGCTGCAGCGCCTTCTCTTATATCCAGGAGCACGACTTCGCTGCACATCTCTTGCTGGGCGATGGTATGGGCTGCTGTCTCGCCAACACGTCCGGCGCCGATAATGCTGATCTTGTTCATTATTTGTCCTTGAAGGGATCGTTGCTGTCAATAATCCCATAGAAGTGGCATTTGCACAAAGAACCGCTTTGCTAGCGAACGATCTTCAGCAGTCGGGAAGGTTCGGGTTCTCCCGTCGGATACTGGTTATTCAGCAACCGCAGCTGTTCTTCAGGGTAGTCATTTATGGGTGAACGTCGTGCCAGGTCGGCATAGGTCATGCCCTCGGTGGCGCGGATGATATCCAGTTTTTGCCCGGCCGCCAGTTTTTCCTCGGCTGCTGTGAGACGGTGAAGGCTTGTTGCCGTTGCCAGCATGGCTGCGTCATATTTCCATGGATTTTTCCGGTCGTTTGCTGCTCCTGCAAGTATATAGGCGCTGCCGTCCCGGTATATCACCACGTAGCGCACCCGGCGTGGCCCGTAGGGTGTTTCGCCGTCTGCGATTGCAGTGTAGCCTTTCAGGTCACCGCTGGAGAACGTTTTTCCCTGTCTCATGTTCTCCAGTTGCATGTGCTGTTCCATGAATTGCCGGGGTGACTGTTGCCCCTTGATTCCGGCGATGCTCATTTGTATCAGGCCATCCTTGCTTTCCGGGGTGGCGATGATTTTCTGTGTCTGGTTGTCAATGCGCCAGTCCTTTGGGAAGGTCAGGGAAAAGTTCAGGTCCCTGTGATAGAAACGGTTGTCCCTGACGATGCCTTCCTGCGTACTGTCTCCAAAGGTCATGCCATCCAGTCGGAGCAGGAAACTGTCGCGACCGATACGTGTGGTGGTACCGGTCTTGAATTTTTTGGCGGCGTTGATCACCTCTCTGAAGCGCGCGTCGTTGTCGGGGTGGGTTGAAAACAGGCCGTGATATACATTCGGTTCCCGGTCTTCTTTGCTGGCGATGGCGACCTCAAAGGCTTCCTGGTTCTTCAGAACACCGACCACTTCCAGCATGGCGGCAGGATCATAGCCACTTTTTGCGAGGTACTCCGCACCGAGGCGGTCAGCCTCCAGCTCATGTTCCCGGCCGTAACCACGCACAATGACGGTGCCGGCCATGTCGGTCAATGAGTCGATCCCGTTAATGCCGGTTGATGCCGCCACGACCGCACCCAGTATGCCCGTAACGGCAGCGGTACTCTGCTGGCGGACGCTGTGACGTGCTGTCACATGCCCGATCTCGTGACCGAGCACGGCTGCCAGTTCGGCCTCGGAATTCAGGTAGGCCAGCATGCCGCGGGTAATGAAGATATAGCCACCTGGCAACGCGAAGGCATTGACGGATGTGCTGTCGACGATGGTGAACTGGTAAGCGAGATTCGGGCGGTGACTGTGTGTGGCCAGCTGCTTGCCAATACGCTGTACCAGTTCCTCCAGTACGGGGTCCTTGTAGGCAGGCATCTCCTGCAGCACTTCTGTGCTGTATTTGTGTCCCAGTCTGATTTCCTCGTCTTCTGACATCAACACAAAGTCACTGCCGCCGGTAACCGGGTTGGTGGCACAGGCTGTAAGCAAAAAGCCTGTTACCAGTAACAACAGGATTGTCGTTGGAGTGAAAGATCGCAGTTGGGGGTGCATGGAGCGATTGTCAGGGTTTTGATGGTGTGGTTATTATGACGAGCGCAGCCGGATGTTGCACTTTCAGTCTGGATTTGTTCCGGTCGGGCCTGATCCAGCCGCGGACTTCAATGACCTGGTTTGTAAGGGTGTCGAAATCAAAGGTGCCGAAATTGGCGAGATTCTTCAGCGGAATCTGTACCGTCAGTGAGTCATCAAGATCCAGCCAGATATTATGCCGGGATCGGCGGATCGCGGTTACCCGGCCCTTAACAATCCGGAACCCGCGGGTATCCGGCGGCAGTGAGCGGGCATCATGTGACTGGTAGTCATCCAGTGCCCACAGTCCCAGGCGTGCGGCACGGGCTGAATTTTCAAGTTGCTGATAGCAGTGTTCGCCCCAGATGTTTGGAGGAATGACCGACGTGGTGGCAAGGCCCTGTCGCAGTAATCGCGTCGCAATATTTTCGCCATTTTCAAGGAAGGCATGTGCCAGCAGCCGGCCGTAGTGATCATGCTGTTGTTTGCCGTGCTGTAGCCAGAGCTTGTGGTTGTTTTCGTCCAGCAGGCGTACCAGGCTTGTCCGGGCTGCCTGCGCAAGTGGCTGCACGGGTTTGTCATTGTGCCCGACTTCCGGGGTATTGATACCAATGAAGCGTACTCGACGACCGCCTTTCAGCTTTACCGTATCGCCGTCATAGACGTATGCGACATGCACTTGTTCGCTGGTGTGATCGGCTGGGCATGCAGCTGCCAGCGCCTGCCGGTTCGGGTTGCCGCTCAGGGCGACGGTCAGCAGTAGCAGCCAGAATGCAAAAGGGGCGACCGATTTGGCCGCCCCTTTGCTGGCTATGCTGGAATGCGTCCCGGCGGGATTAATTCCCGTAACGCTTGCGGAACTTGTCAACGCGGCCGCCGGTGTCGACCATCTTCTGCTTGCCGGTATAGAACGGGTGGCACTGTGAGCAGACTTCGATAGCCAGATCCTTGCCAACCGTTGAGCGGGTTTCAAAGGTCGCGCCACAACTGCAGGTAACTTTGGTGTCCTCGTATGCCGGGTGTATATCAGTTTTCATGACTGCCTCAATCGTATGGTTCCTGTGTTCACAGGTAGCACCACCGCCACCGTGAAAAGGCAGGAGATAATACGTGATTCGTCCGGCCGCAGCAAGCCACCCTGTGAGAAATGCGGGTTAGGGGTGTAGCGGGGTTATTTTTGCCGTTGTCTGTTCTGTGCTGTGGCCATGGTTCCCGGATTGTAACTGCTGCAGGCTGTTGAGCAGGCCATGTGTGCCGGTCACGTTTTCCCAAAGTAGCCGGTTAATGTGCAGGCAGGCGAGCATCGGGGTGCGTGAAGTTTCCCTGATTTTGTCAAGCTTCCACTGCAGGCAGCGCAGGCGCTGTTGCTGGTGCGCCGGTGCTTTCTTAATTGCATCCTCAATGATGCGGTTACGTTTCTCTTCAAAGGCCTGGGGATCTTGCCTGGCGAGCTTAACCCAGGCATCGAAATCAAATTTCGGACGGGCGGGTGGCGTGTTCATAGTGTTCTCCGATTCTGTCCTGTGTGCCACGGACTGTTTTTGTTAGATGGAGTAGCACAAGCCTACCACAGAATTGAGGGTGTGGCCCATGGAGGGTGCGGCCAATATTTATAACGTACTGATATTAATCGTTATAATATTTTTCCGGCCTGTGGATAAAGCTGTGGAGAACAAGGTGGATAAAATGTGGGGTCAGGAGGGTGAAGTCTGCCCGGCCAGGCAAAGATGGCATTGGTTTGCCATGGGTGAGATGGAACTAAATACAATTAAAACAATAGTATACGTTGTGTATGAGCCGGTGTTGGCGACGCGGTGCGGAAATGGTTGCTCACAGCCAGGCCGTGTCGTGCAGCCTGTGCATAACCTGGTGCAGAACTGTTTAGTTGGCAGGTACGGTGCGCTCCCGGGCCCAGGCGCGCAGTTGGGCAACTTTTTCAGCCATTACCCGTGACAAGGGCTGGGTTTGTCCTATTTCAGTGCGGATGTGCCCGGTGTTCAGTCCCGTGTTCTGCTCGCGTGCCAGGTAGGTGGCAGCGACAATGGCCTGCTCTATTTCGGCACCGGAAAAACCTTCCGTGAGTCCGGCCAGTTCGGGGATATCGAAAACAAGCGGCTTGTGGTCGCGCCGGCGCAGGTGGATGGCGAAAATTTCAGCACGTGTCGGGGCATCCGGCAAATCCACAAAGAAGATTTCATCCAGCCGGCCCTTGCGGATCAGTTCCGGGGGCAGATGTTCAATGACATTGGCAGTTGCCACGATAAATACCGGTGCACTGCGTTCCGACATCCAGGTCAGCAGGCTACCCAGTACGCGTCGTGAGGTGCCGCCATCGTTTTCCCCTGAGGCAATGGCCTTTTCGATTTCATCAATCCACAGGACGCACGGTGCCATGGCCTCTGCTGCTTTCAGTGCCTCGCGCAGGTTGCGTTCGGTCTCACCATAAAATTTGTTGTAGAGCGTACCGAAATCAAACCGTAACAGTGGCACGGACCACATGCCGGCAATGGCCCGGGCGGCCAGGCTCTTGCCGCCGCCCTGCACACCGACCAGCAGAATTCCCCTGGGTGCATCCTGCTGGTCGTCCGCTTCAAGGAAGGTGTTGCGGCGCAGCTTGACCCAGCGTTTCAGGCTTGCCAGTCCGCCGACTTCAGCAAAATTGACAGTGTCAAATTCACAGGACAGTGCACCATTGGTTTCCAGCAACCGGTAGCGTGCCTGCGTAATGCGTTCGAGGTCGTCGCTGTTAATTGCGCCGTCATCGTAAACGACACTGCGCACGAGACGGCGGACGTCGCCAGTTGTCAGTCCGCCCAGCTGTCTGATAATCAGGTCCAGAATTTTTCTGTCGGTTTTTACCTTTTTCCCCTGATTGGCCCGGGACCAGTGTCCGGCTTCTTCACGGATGATTTCTTCCAGGCGATCTCTGCCCGGCAGTGACAGGGAGAAGCGTGCGCTGAAAGCAGCGAGCTCCGGTGGCAGCACGATTTCATGGCTGACCAGTACCAGTGTGTGGCCCAGATGCTGGTAGTCGAGGGCGATTTCTTTCAGCAGGCGGACGTTATAGGCGTCATCCAGGTAAGGATGAAAATCCATCAGCAGGTAGATGCCGGGTGTTGCTGTGGCCTTGATCTGTGCCAGTACCTGTTGTGGATCACCGGCCTGTTCCTGCGGTATGGCCGCATAGTCAATGCGCTGCAGGCCGTTAATGACTGACCAGGACAGTACCGGCAGGGCGAGCCTGATGGCCAGACTGGCGAACAGTTGTGCCACCCGTTTTTCATCGCGGCTTTCAATGATGATCAGTGGAATGCGGGAGTTGAGCAGCAGTTCCAGGTCGTGTAAATCGTTCATGAGTGTGTATTCAGATGCCCGGTTCAATGGTTATCGAACGCTGGATCGAATACATGAGTGGATGGTCGCGTATCAGGGCCGGCTGAAGTGCGTGATGTGATCAAGCCTGATTTCAAGTTCTGTGCCGTCAGCACCCGCTATCACCATGAATTCTTCGCTGTTACGGGTGCGCAGGTCCAGGGGGAAAACCATTTCGATGTGGACCTTGCCATCAGCATCACGCCAGCCCAGTTCCAGCTTGTCCTGATGCATGATGGCCAGCTCATATTCGCTGTGCAGGCCGCAATCCACCGGGATGTAGTCAGTCATCGTCGCGCCGTGTGGTCAGAGACAGTATTTTATCGTCGCTGCCGATTTCCAGGTGGAACTCGATCGGCCGGCAGCAGACCGGGCAATCCTCGATGTAGTCCTGGCTGCCGCCGGAGTTGTCCACGGCTGTTTCAAAGCTTTCTCCGCAGTAGGGGCAGTCAACGTGTTCAAGCATTATTGTGTTGCCTCAGGCATCCACTGTTGTAACAGCTCGTTGAGGTAACGCTGCCCCCGTTGCGTGGGCTTGATGGTGTCATCCAGCAAGGACAGCAGTCCGTCAGCGAGGCCATTGTTAACGAAGGCTTCGATGGCAGCATAGGGCAGGCCGGTGGCGGCTGTAAATGTGGCCGGGGAAAAGCCCTGCTCAAGTCGCAAGGCGTTCATGGCAAACTCCAGTACCACATCATCCACTGAAAGTCTGGAGGTGGTGCTGATACGTTGCGTGCTGTGCGCGGTGTCCAGGTAAGTGCGCGGATGTCTTACCCTGGAGGTTCGCGTGATGCCCTGTGTCGCCGCATCGCTGATTTTGGCGTGGGCGCCTGCGCCAATTCCAAAGTAATCGCCGAATTGCCAGTAGTTCATGTTATGCCGGCACAGCCGGCCATCCCGGGCATAGGCCGAAATCTCGTAACGTTCAAAGCCGGCAGCGTCCAGCAGCACACGTCCCGACTGCTGCATCTCCCAGAGGTCGTCGTCAACAGGCCGCTCCGGCGGGTGGCGGTGAAACCAGGTGTTCGGCTCTATGGTCAGTTCATACCAGGATATATGTGCCGGTTGCAGTGCTGTTGCAATACGCAAGTCTGCCAGGGCCTGCTCGATTGTCTGTCCCGGCAGGCCGAACATCAGGTCCAGGTTGAGGTTGGAAAATCCGGCCTGCTGTGCGGCCTCGATGGCAGCAATCGCGTCAGTGTCATTATGGATACGACCGATGCGCTGCAACAAACCGGCTTGAAAACTCTGCACGCCGATAGACAGGCGGTTGATGCCGGCATCCCTGAATCCCTTGAAACGTGCCTGGTCAACGGTGCCGGGATTGGCCTCCAGAGTGATTTCGGCATCTGGTTTTAACGGCACGCGTGCGCGGACAGCCCCGAGCAGACGATCAATGCCTTCCGGTGAAAACAGGCTGGGTGTGCCGCCACCAATAAAAACAGTTTCGATGGTGCGCCCCCATGCAGCAGGCAGGTCCTGTTCAAGGTCAGCGACCAGGGCTGTTATATAGGTATCTTCCGGTATCCCCTCGCGCGCTTCATGTGAATTGAAATCACAGTAGGGGCATTTGCGCACGCACCAGGGTATATGGATGTACAGTGATAGTGGTGGCGTGGCGGTAAAGTTAAACATGGGATTATCGCCGTACGGTCCCTGGTGGGGGCAGCCAAAACAGCCGGGTTATCCGGTTTTCCCCAGGGCCGCGACCAGCTGACGCAATGCCTGTCCACGGTGACTCAGCGAGTTCTTGGTCTCCGCAGGCAGTTCGGCCGAGGAGCAGTCATGCGCTGGTACATGGAAAACCGGGTCATAGCCAAAACCGTTGTCACCGCGCGGCTCAAACAGGATGAGGCCTTCCCAGGTGCCCTGGCAGATCAGCGGCGTTGGGTCATCGGCATGCCGCATAAACACCATCAGGCATTGGAAGCGTGCCGTGCGCTGCTCTTCGGGGACCGTTTTCAGTTCGACCAGCAGCTTTTCAAGGTTTGCCTGGTCACTGGCGCCCTCACCGGCAAAACGGGCCGAGTATATCCCCGGTGCGCCTGCCAGGGCGTCGACTTCAAGACCGGAGTCGTCGGCGATGGCCGGTCTGCCGGTATGTTGGGCGGCATTGCGGGCTTTCAGAATTGCATTTTCTACAAATGTCAGACCGGTTTCCTCTGCATCAACGACGCCGAATTCACTTTGCGGTTGCACCTGCATGCCAAGGCCCGCCAGCAGCTGGTTGATCTCGCGAACCTTTCCCGGGTTACTGCTTGCCAGAACGATGTCTTTCATGTGTTTTCCTTACTTAAGGCTTTTGCCACGGAAGCACACGGAGCTACACGGAAGAAAAATGCCTTAAAAGAATTATTTCCGTGTGCTTCCGTGGCTAATTGGGTGTTTCTATTGATGACGCCGCATAAGCCGAGCCCCACTGGACTGTGCACTATTTTTGTTCAAGCGCAGCCTGCTGACTGATAGTCAGTTCACCGATACCTTTCTTTGCCAGTTCCAGCATGGCATTCAATTCGTCCTGATTAAAGGGGTGCCCTTCGGCAGTGCCCTGTACCTCGATAAAATCACCGGCATCATTCATGACCACATTCATATCGGTTTCTGCGTTGCAGTCTTCCGGATAATCAAGATCCAGTACCGGTGTACCCTTGTAGATGCCGACAGAGACCGAGGCGACCCGGCCGGTGAGTGGGTTTTTTTCAATGAGCTTGTTGTCCAGTAATGTCTGCACGGCGTCAGCCAGGGCGACGAAGCCACCGGTGATACTGGCGGTGCGGGTGCCGCCATCGGC
>DMKK01000287.1:0-8901 GCA_003454335.1 Gammaproteobacteria bacterium
AACTGCCATCTGAAGACGATATAGAGGTCGGCGGCAAGATTACCGGTTCAGATGAAGATGGCAATGAAGTCACATTCAGCGTAACCGGCATAGAAGAAGGCATGGTCAGCCTGGATGGCAATCACCCGTTTGCCGGACAGTCCCTGGTCTTCGANNCGTGATGCAACCGAAGAAGAAATCCGCCAGCAAAAGGTTATTGCGTAGGATGTGTTGAGTGCCAGTTTTTATTTAATGGCCACGGAATCCACGGAATAACACGGAAATATAAATTCCTTAATAATAATTTTTTTCGTGTTCTTCCGTGGATTCCGTGGCAATAACTTTTATCTTTATAAGATTAAAGAAGTGCCAGCTTATTTCTCCACCCGGAAACGGGTACCCTGATAATTCAGCTGGATGCTGCCAGGCAATATCTCTTCCAGCACCGCACCACTGGCCAGCGTTTCACCCTCACGAAATTTCTGCAGATCAACCAGAATAAAACGCTTTTCCGGGTTATCCGAATACACGTGCACATCGATATGCGGCAGATTAAAACCACTGCGAAACTCCAGTGACAGATCGTTCCACTCAGGCACGCCGGATGCCGCCACTGGCGCCGATGCAGGAGCAGGCGGCCTGACGAAGGCGGGTGACGGCGTGGCAACAGGGGGCGATGGTTGATTGACCACGGTTGCCGCGGGTGTAGTAACCGGTGCCTGCCATGCATTCGTCGGCGTTCGTTTAACGGGGGGCGCTGGCGGCACATATACCGGCTCCCTTGGGCGGGCAATCTCGCGCGGCGGAGATTTCATCACGTTTTCAGCCCGTGGCACCGGTGTCACCGACATGGGATCAGCCATCCCGGATTGCCCGTCACCGCTGGAAACAACCGCATCATCGCGCCCAAGCAACATAACCAGCAGGGCACCATTGATCAACAGCAACCCGCCCACTATCCAGACCCAGCGGTATGAACGTTTATTGCGCCGCTCACCCCAGTGTGCAGCCTCCAGATCAGGCACCTTGCCCAGGGTACGTTCCTGATCTGCCTTCTTTAATGCATCGAGAATATAAGACATGATCTATGGCCCGTTCAACAACCGGGGTACACCCTCCCGGCCTGACGCAGTATTAAGATGAATCATGGTGTTCTTGCCGACAATTCCGTCCGCCACCAATCCATGGCTGCGCTGGAACACCAGCACCTGTTTTTGCAGGACATAGTCAAAATCCAGCGGATCCGCAGCAGGGATGCTCACCCCCTGGGCCTGTTCCAGCTGCTGACGCAGCCAGGTCACTACCGGGCCATGGTCACCAACTTTCATAAAGAGACGACCATCCGGCGGCGCTTGCAGCAACAGAATATAGTCACCGTACCAACTCTGCTCCACCTGTTCGACACCCAGCCGGTAAAGATGATCGCCAACAATGACTTCTGCAACCGAACCTTCCAGATGCTGCAGGACCACGGGCACCCGACGCCCATCGGGATCAGCAAGCTGCAGTATGACGGGACGATCGAACTGGCGCAGGGTATTCCAGTTACCCTGATCAACCATGCACAACAAGCCGTACTGTTTTGCAAAGTCACAAAAATCCGGTGTTACGCTTACGGGCAAGACCACCGACCACAGAGATAACAGCTCTGTCCAGGCCGCGCGGTAACTGGAGCTGTCGGTTTCCAGCAACAGGGAGGCCAGCGCAGGGGGCTCCGGTCCAGCCACCTCTTCCGGCTCGGGCTCTTTTTCCGGTTCATCAGCCACCACATCTACGACAATCTCTTGCACTGGCTCCGGAGGCACAACCACCGGCTTAAGGGGCGTTACTGGATGAACATTGGCGGGTACAGCATCCGCAATACCCGCCTGCACAGCTACAGTCTCAAGCGGTTGCTTCCAGGGTTGAATAATTGCAGCCAGCGCGCCAAGTACCAGCACCACGAGCCCGGCCGTCAGCCATGGCCGCCAGCTGCGGCTCTCCCGCGTTTCCCCGGCGGTGGCCAGCACCTCACGGGCTGCCTTCTTGACCACCTTTGGATCAACTTGCGCATTGCCCTCCACATAAGCACCCAGCAGGGAACGATCACACAGGACATTGATCAGGCGTGGTATTCCACCGGACAACTGCTGGATTTTGTCAACGGCCCGCTTGTTAAAGACTGTCTGTGTGTTGCCGCAAATCTGCAGCCGGTGCTTGATGTAGGCACTGGCCTCGTCCCGGCTGATCGGTTCAAGATGGTAGCGTGCCGTCACGCGCTGCGAGAGCTGCCGCATATCATCACGGGCCAGCAGGGTACGCAGCTCAGGCTGGCCAATCAGAACGATCTGCAGCAGTTTCTGCGTGGATGTTTCCAGATTGGTAAGCAAACGCACCTGCTCCAGCACATCGGCACTGAGATTTTGCGCCTCATCAATAATCAGTACGGTACGGCGATCACGCGCATAGGCTTCCAGCAAATAACGGTTCAACGCGTCCGTCAATGACTTGATACTGGTATTCCCCTCCGGATACTCAATACCAAGTTCATCACATACCGTGGCAATCAGCTCCGTTGCGGTTACCTTGGGATTCAGTACCAGCGCGATATCAACATGCTCCGGCACCTGGTCCAGCAAGCAGCGACAGAGTGTGGTCTTGCCGGTACCCACCTCGCCGGTCAGCTGAACAAAACCACCACCCTCACCGAGCCCGTACAACAGATGCGCCAGCGCCTCACGGTGACGCGCACTCATGTACAAAAAACGCGGATCAGGCGTAATGGAGAATGGCCGTTCAGTCAGTTTGAAGTGATCGAGATACATAGTCCTGTCAATTTTCCCATCAGCCCCTGATATACTGTGGGGGACCTCCACTTACCCGTCGACCCCGGAAATCGTTACCATACCCGTGAAACCGAATAATATCCTTTCTTTACTGCCTGTTGCGACCATTATCCTGATTATTTCATCCGTTCTGCCCGGCACTGCAGCGACATCCGACCTGGCACGAGAACAGCGACTCGCCGAACAAACTGTTGATGCGATTCTCGACGGTGAACCGGTCATGCTGGAAGCAGACGGACACGCCTTTCTTGGCATATATACCGAGTCCGCCACCGAACCGGTACAGGGTGCCGCCATCATTTTGCATGGCCGCGGCATGCACCCGGACTGGACTCAGGTTGTCGGCCCGTTGCGTATCGGGCTGCCTGAACAGGGCTGGTCAACGCTGTCACTGCAAATGCCGGTACTGACAAAGGACGCAAGCTATTACGATTATGCAGCGGTTTTCCCGGAGGCCACTCCCCGAATCAACGCCGGCATCAGCTATCTGCAGGAACAGGGCGTACAGCGCATTGTGTTGATTGCACACAGTTGCGGCGTACATATGAGCATGGCCTGGCTTGAGCAACAGGGCAGTGGTGATATTGCTGCCTACATCGGCATAGGCATGGGTGCCACCGACTACCAGCAACCGATGCGAAAACCGTTTCCATTTAACAAGATACAGGCGCCACTGCTGAATATATACGGCAGTGATGACTACCCGGCGGTACTGCGACAGGCAGAGACACTGGAACCCGCCCTGGCAGGCATCAACCCGGCATCAGCACAGATCCGGATCGAAGGTGCAGAACATTACTTTGATGGGTATGACGAGGAACTGCTGGCCGCCATCACCGGCTGGCTGGCGACGCTGAAAAAACAGGGAAATCGCGTACCTGATCCGGAGATTAATCGGGTGCACCCGTAAAATTGCAACTCAGGTATCGTGGGCAGCTTCGTCTTCCGGCTGTTCAACCACCGGTGAATGCAGCACCAGGTCCATCCCGTGCCAGTTCTCGATATCAACAAACTCCCGTTTGCCGCTAATATCTTCCAGCACGATACAACTGCGCTTGCCCGCCAGGTAGACAATCGCCCTCACCTGGATCAACTGACCGGAAAAATTACTGTACCAGTAACCGGGGATTGGCTTCTGTTGCAGAAACATTCTGCCTCCTGCGCCAAAGTACACTCACTTTGGCGAACTGTTTGTTGTTATCCCTGCCTGTCAACACCACTGCATTAACAGACCTTGGATATATTTATAGTCAAACTGTTCGCATCAATCAATGGGCCAAAAGTATTAGTGTAGTCCAGCGGATGCTAGCCACACTTGGATTCGCCGCAGTTCAGACAGGTCAGGCAGCCATCCATCTTGATGGCGGCCTTGGTATGACACTTTATACACAACTGCGAACCTTCCGGAAAATCGCCCGTCACGACAGTCTCGGCACCACTCCCTCCCCCGGAAGCCGCCTCAAACTGGGCCCGCTTCTCGGCCACCAGCTTCTTCTGGTTTTCATCCAGCCCGTCATCTTTCAGCAGCCCGATCATGCGCATGTGACACTCGATGGCATCACCGATCTCGGCAACCAGGGACGGCATGTACTTGCCACCCTTCTTGAAATAACCGCCGCGCGGATCAAAGACCGAACGCAGCTCTTCCACCAGGAAGGTCACATCACCACCCTTCCTGAATACGGCTGAAATAATCCGTGTCAGCGCCACGATCCACTGGAAGTGGTCCATGTTCTTGGAGTTGATAAAAATCTCAAAGGGGCGCCGCAACTCATAATCGGTACCGTGATTAAGAATAATGTCATTAATGGTGACATACAGGGCATGCTCGGACAGTGGCGTCTTGACCTTGTAGGTCGAACCAATGAGCATCTCCGGACGCTCCAGCTTTTCGTGCAGATGCACCACGTTGTCGCCGTTTTTGTCCCCGGCAGTGGCCGCCGCCGGTGTGGCGGCTACCGCTGCCGCAGCCACTTCTTCATTGTCTCCAATCTTGTAACCTACAATCTTCTTTTCAATACGTATTGCCATGTTCTACTCCTGCGTATTCGTATGTACCTGCCCGGTGCATTCTTTGAATCAATTCAGAATTTGCCGTAATAGCCTTCTTTCAGGGCATCGTAGAGATTTGCAGCCGTGTGCGTCTCGCCGTCGTATTCGACTTCCTCATTGCCCTTGAGGCTGACGCTGGAACCGTCATCCAGGGTGAATTCATACAGGGTATTCTCCAGGTCCTCGCCCTTTACCAGCACGCCCTGGAATGCCTCCGGATTAAAGCGGAAGGTAGTACAGCCCTTCAGCCCCTGCTCATAGGCATAGCGATAAATATCCTTGAACTCGTCAAAGGGGTACTCGGTAGGTACATTGGCCGTCTTGGAGATAGAGGAATCCACCCACGTCTGTGCCGCCGCCTGAATATCAACATGCTGCTTCGGCGTTACATTGTCTGCGGCAATAAAGTAGTCCGGCAACACATTGTCGTCACCGTCCATACTGGCCGTTGCGTCCGGATTCACCAGTTCCCGGTAAGCCAGCAACTCAAACGAAAACACATCCACCTTTTCCTTGGTCTTGCGGCCTTCACGTATCACGTTACGGAAATAGTGATGCGCAAAGCTCGGCTCGATACCGTTACTGGCATTATTGGCCAGTGACAGTGAAATGGTACCGGTCGGTGCAATTGAACTGTGGTGCGTGAAACGTGCACCGGTTTCCGCCAGTTTCTGTACCAGATCGGGAGCCACTTCTGCAACACGCTGCATATAGCGACTGTACTTTGCATGTAACACCTTGCCCTTCACGGAATCACCTGGCAGATAGCCATCGCGGCGCATTTCCGGACGCTTGTGCAGCATCTCTTCGGTAACCTCGAAATCCTCTTCCATCACCGGCGCCGGGCCCTTCTCCTTTGCCATATCCAGCGCGACTTCCCAACCGGTAATAGCCAGTTCCCGACTGACGCGCGTGGTAAAGTCCAGCGATGCCTGTTCGCCGTATTTCATGCGCAGCATGGTGGCAGTAGAGCCCAGCCCCAGGAATCCCATACCGTGACGGCGCTTGTGCATAATGGCATCACGCTGGCCATCCAGCGGCAGACCGTGGATCTCCACAACGTTATCGAGCATGCGGGTAAAGATGGCGACGACCTTGCGAAACCCATCCCAGTCGAATTCAGCCTGCTCCGTAAACGGGTTGCGAACAAACTTGGTCAGGTTGACCGAACCCAGCAAGCAGGAACCATACGGTGGCAGCGGCTGCTCCCCGCAAGGGTTGGTTGCACGAATATTTTCGCAGAACCAGTTATTGTTCATCTCGTTGACCTTGTCGATCAGGATAAAACCCGGCTCGGCAAAGTCGTAGGTGGAACTCATAATCATGTCCCACAGACGCTGCGCAGGCACGGTCTTGTAAACCTTGCAGGCAACCAGCCCGGCATTATTGGTAATGTAATCGCCTTTGTAGGGCCAGTCACGCCAGATCACCTGTGACGTGTCCTGCAGATCAACACCCTCATCCATTTCATTGCGATCGAGCGGAAAGGCCAGCTTCCAGTCAGCATTATTCCTGACCGCATCCATGAACTCCGTGGTAATCAATAACGACAGATTGAACTGACGCAGGCGTCCGTCTTCACGCTTGGCACGGATAAAATCCATCACGTCCGGATGGCCAATATCAAAGGTCGCCATCTGTGCGCCACGCCGGCCACCGGCCGAAGACACGGTGAAACACATCTTGTCGTAGATATCCATGAACGACAGCGGCCCGGATGTATAGGCGCCGGCACCGGATACATAGGCACCTTTCGGCCGCAGCGTGGAAAACTCGTAACCAATGCCGCAACCGGCTTTCAGGGTCAGGCCGGCCTCATGCACCTTGTCGAGAATGTTCGCCATGGAGTCCTCCACCGTACCGGACACCGTGCAGTTGATCGTCGATGTTGCCGGCTTGTGCTCCCGGGCACCGGCATTGGAGGTAATGCGTCCGGCCGGAATAGCGCCATGCCGCAGTGCCCACAAGAACTCCCGATACCACAACTCGGATAATTCCGGGGTCTCTTCTACATCTGCCAGCGCGCGTGCTATACGCTGGTAGGTTGAATCAATCGTGTCATCCACCGGCATACCGTCTTTTGCCTTGAGACGATACTTGGTCTCCCAGATATCCTGTGAAGCCGCCTGTAACGGAATGTCTGCAACACGGGTGGGTACTGCTTCTAGCTGCGCGGTCGTTGTCATACGCTGATTATCCTCCAGGTAATTCTTTAAGTTCTTGTTAGGATTACTGTCTTTGCTGTCGCTTGTCGGTCCCCCCTGACAAGGCACTCGTACAGAAACTCTGGATTTACCGAAAACACTACATCTTGTGTTCTTTCCAGAGAGACTATGCCGCCCCGGACGACCTGTCAAGTTTATTTTATATCGGAGTATTTTTTTATATATATCAGCATGTTACTGAATAATACCAGCTGATACACGGAGGATTTAACGGCAAATACCGTATAATAGTGAAACACTATATATTGTGTTTCTAATATTGGCGCGCACCCCCGGTTTTAGTGCCGGACCCGCCTGACAGGAGATTTGAGCCGTGCTAATGGGGGTGGGAATGATGCCCGTGCCCGGATGGATTCGCAAGCAGCATGGCGACACCCATAAAAATCACCAGCAGTCCGGCGATCAGTCTGATCCGCGGGTCGTGCACAAAACGTTTGAGGGTATTGAATGCCAGCCCCATGGTGAGCATCACCGGCAGGGTACCCAGCCCGAAAGCCAGCATAATGGTGCCGCCGCCAGCAGCAGAACCACTGGCCAGCGCCAGTGCCAGCACGGCATAGACCATGCCACAGGGCAACCAGCCCCACACTAGCCCCAGCAGATAAGCCTGACCGGCACTGCGAACCGGGATAAAACGACGCCCCAGCGGCTCGATATGCTTCCATAGCCGCGCCCCGGCCCGCTCCAGAAACAGCAGAGAATGCCACCAACCTGCCAGGTAGACACCAAACAGGATCATGATGACTCCCGCCACGATGCGGCCAACCGGGAAGCCACCCGGAACAGCCCACTCACCCAGCTGTTGCCCTAACAGCCCCAGCAAGAGACCGGCAACTGTGTAGCTACTGATGCGCCCGGTGTTGTATGCCAGCTGCGCTGCAACAAGGCGGCGGCGCGATGCCTGCACATCCAGGGACAGACCGGAACTCAGCGCCCCGACGATACCACCGCACATACCAATACAATGGGTGCCACCCAGCAGGCCTACCAGAAATGCCGCACCAATGGATTCAAGGCTCATATGGATCCTGTTTTTACGTTATGCGATAAATCGTGAAAACAGGCACCATGCCGTCAAAGAACACATAACGCGCCATCACAGCCTGTCACCCATCGACATCCTGCGGCAACAATACGGCTGTTTCCACTTGCGGAATATTCAGACTGCCCGACAACCGCCAGTCATCAGTCTCCAGCTGCAGGTACCACTTGCCACGGGCCATCTCATCGACATCGCCAGAATAAACACCATCACCGGCATGCTGCAGAACAAGCATCTGATCATGTCCGGGTTGTGTGGGATGCAACAGGGAAAAGGTTAGTGTTTCCGGTAACCCTGCAACCGGGCTCTCCAGCAGCAGCTGCACGCGGTTACCCCGCAAATCAATATCAACACCTGCGCTGAGTTGATACTGCGCCGCCGCCTCATCCCGGGCAAGAACCATGTTGATGGCCTTGCCGCGCTTGTAGTAGTCATCAACCACCAGTCCGTCACTGGTGGTCACCGCCAGGTATATCGTGATCATCCCGCCGATAACGGCGGACATGGGCAATGCGATCATCAGCCATACCCAGGGCTCACGGTACCAGGGTTTTTTTTGTTTGCATGTATTCATCATTGTTAAATCAAACTCTTGCTTGCATTCAAACACTCAAATCAGATCTGGTCGCACCTGCAGGTTTTGTCCATTCTGATGAGGAAGTTTCTCTTGTTTACCAATTTATTTCGCCCTGAAGGGCGAGGTGCTTTTCTTTGCTCCGCCAAAGAAAAGTACCCAAAAGAAACGCGGCCCGATGGCTTGCCGGCTCCATAAAACTCC
>DMKK01000287.1:8960-11458 GCA_003454335.1 Gammaproteobacteria bacterium
AGTACCTCGCCCTTCAGGGCGAAACCCGTTACTCAATAGACAACAGAAGCCTACCGCGGCCCCAGAAAACGCGCATCCTCGCTAACCGCAAGACTGTCATCGTCCGTTGCAACCAGTTCAAAGACAACATCATTGCTCCGCGCCTCAAGATCAGCCTCATCAGCACGCAAACGCACCGGCAACTCCATAATCCCTCCGGATTCCACCCGAATAACCGCCATATCCTTGTGCAGGGTCAGGCCCGGGATACCCGACACACTCAGCTCATACTGATGCTCGGCATTGTCCATATTGAGAACTTTCAGGATGTAGACGTTCTCGATAAGCCCGTCACTGGTTTCGCGATAGAGCGTGTTGCGGTCACGAATGACATCCAGTCCCAGCGAAATACGCTGGCTAAACGAATACCCAAAGGCGGCAAAGATGGCCAGCAGAATCACCGCGTAAATAATAATCCGCGGTCGCAGGATGTGCGTCGTCCCGCCCTGCATGGCATGTTCCGTGGTGTACTTGATCAGCCCCTTGTCGTAACCCATCTTGTCCATCACGTCATCACAGGCGTCGATACAGGCCGAACAGGCAATACACTCGTACTGCAGCCCATCACGGATATCGATACCCGTGGGGCACACCTGTACACACAGGGTGCAGTCAATGCAGTCACCCATTCCCGCGGCAACCGGGTCCACACTGCGCTTGCGCGAACCACGCGGTTCGCCGCGGTTGGGGATATAGGAGACGACCAGGGTGTCCTTGTCGAACATGGCGCTCTGGAAGCGCGCATAGGGGCACATGTACTTGCACACCTGCTCGCGCATGAAACCGGCATTGCCATAGGTGGCAAAGCCGTAGAAAAGAATCCAGAAGGTCTCCCACGGCCCGATATTAAAAACCAGCAGATTGCGCCCCAGTTCGTCAATTGGCGAGAAATAACCTACAAAGGTGAACCCGGTCCAGACAGAAAAGGCGAGCCACAGGAAATGCTTGGTACCCTTGATACGGAACTTGCGAGCACTCATGGGCAACGCATCCAGCTTCTGCTGCTGCATGCGATTGCCCTCGACCTTGCGCTCGATCCACAGAAAGGCCTCGGTCCATACGGTCTGCGGGCAGGCATAACCACACCAGACACGCCCGGCCAGTGCCGTCACAAAGAACAACACCAGTCCGGCAATAATCAGCAGCACCGCCAGATAGAAGAAATCCTGCGGCCAGAGAGTAACAAAGAAGATATGAAACTTGCGCGCAGGCAGATCCAGCAGCAGGGCCTGGTGACCGTCCCAGCGCAACCACGGCGTTATGTAGTAGATACCAAGCAATCCAAGCACACCCAGCACCCGCAGACGCGCAAACAGGCCATGCACCTGGCGTGGATAGATCTTCTCCGCCTTGGCGTAGAGGGATGCGGCGACCTGCTCGTCAGACCGGGAAGCCCCACCGGGCCCTGTGGTGTCGGGATTTGTCATACTGACCTTGTCGGAGTACTAACCCCGGGAACCCGGGTTTTGGCGCATACAGTTGGTAATTGCGAAATACAGGGTACCGATACCAGAAATGGCCGACACCAGCCAGAACAGCAGGAACCCGATGGAGTAGACCCCCAAACGACTGACCTCTGCCTGCTCACCAAAGGGAAACAGGTCATCCGGATCAAAGGCGGAAAAGAACAGGCCGGTGGCGACGACCGCCACCATGAAGGACGGCCACAGCACCGCTATGCACTTCTGCGTCTTGGGTACCTGTTTATCCGCCATGCTGTAAACCTGCCTGTCTACTGTTATCCGGTACTACTCTTCCAGTTCTTCCTGCCCGGTGGACAGACTGTAAATATAGGCTGCCAGCAGATGAACCTTGTCTTCACCCAGAAAATCCCGGTGCGGAGGCATCACGCCAGTTCGACCCATAGCGATGGTCTCCATCACCTGTTTACTGGAACCACCGTGCAACCAGATATTGTCGGTCAGGTTCGGCGCACCGAGCGCCTGCATGCCTGTGCCGTCGGCACCGTGGCAGGCCACACACAGCGTCTGGTACTTCTCTGCACCCCTTGCCGCGGCTTCCTGATCGACATTGCGACCACTCAGACTGAATACATATTCCGCTGCATCGGCGACACCGGCATCACCACCAAGGGCATCCTTCCAGGCCGGCATGACGCCGCTACGACCACTCAGGATAGTCTGCTCGATAATCTCGGGCGAACCACCATAGAGCCAGTCATTGTCACGCAGGTTCGGGAAACCGCGCGCGCCACGGGCGTCTGAACCATGGCAGGTAGCACAGTAATTCACGAACAGGCGCTCCCCCATACGGCGGGCGTCCGGATCATCGGCCACGGCAATAATAGGCATTTCCTGGAACTTCTTGAACAGGGGTCCGTACTTCGCATCGGCAATCGCCACCTCACGTTCATACTGCCCGGTTGAGGTCCAGTCCAGCATACCCTTGAAGGTACCCAGCCCCGGGTACAGCACCAGGTAGCCAATACTAAAGTACAG
>DMKK01000174.1:0-294 GCA_003454335.1 Gammaproteobacteria bacterium
TATTTTCAATAACATCCACTTTTCTTGTACAACCGTGTAGCTTGAATTTTTTCCCTGGTCACTGCTGAATATTCAGCTTAATTCTGCCGTACTTTATGGATAAGGAGTTTTAATCTATCGATATTCAACACAATTCAACACTTAAACCGCCATCCACCGCTATCTGAAAGCGGGCCATTTTCAGGCGGCAACCCAGGCAACCGCGCCGGCATAATCATTGGAGTCGAAAAACCTGGTCTGGGCGTTCACGAACTTGGACATGATTTTTCCAGCCAGCTTCTGCCAGGCTTTCTC
>DMKK01000174.1:375-7559 GCA_003454335.1 Gammaproteobacteria bacterium
GTCTTCCTCCTCGTTTCTTAAAAACAAAGCTCATTCATCCCCCCTGATGCCTCGGCAAGCACGGCTCTTGCAGGAGAAATCAAGAAGGCCTGGCAACCATCAGAAGGGGGCGTCGCACATTAGCAGGAGTTCACAGCCAGCTTTGTTGGCACCTTAAACACTTTGTTGGAGTCATACTGGTTTTCGCTGCCATAAAATGATGGCCCATAACATTAGCAATAACTCCAGTAAAAATGACCAATGCAAGATAAAATTCAGCCACCATGGCTCATGAAGTTCTGAAACAGTAAACATTGAGTACGGTTTATCGACGAATGGTGCAAACCACCAGATATTACCGACGACGCTATCAAGTATTAAGTGCATAAAACCAGCTGCAGAGAAAACCACGCCTAATAGTACATATGATGTCTTTGATATGTATCTGTACCACACTGAAAAAATCAACAGCAGGCCTAGCCAGACAATAGGGTAGTGGGTCCAATATGTGTGGTGCAGATGTTTCTCGTCATCAACAAAATAAAAATACAGCCAATCGAAATCAGGGGCTATTGCACCTGTTACTCCTATGAGAATCAATAAATGTAAATTGATTCTTTTACCAGCCAATTTATTAGCCAGCAATTTTGAGTAAATATATCCTGAAGGAATGTGTCCAATGATCATTTTTATTCTAATTTGGTAATAGACGGACAAAAAGAGTCCGTACATCCGGACAGCAATCATATACGTAACTCTACGAATTCTTGTAATTTCTTTGCGAGATTTAGGGGGCTCCTCTATTTATCCAGAATGATAATTTGCATCTAAAACTGTCCCGCTATTTACACCGAAAAATGCGCAGCCAGCGCCGCAACACAAACACATCCTATTGATATTAATAACTATTGTGTCATTCTACAGCCAAATAGTTGGTAGTGGAATATAAAATTCGTAACCGGTAAGCATCTATTCATGCCAATATGCTGTTAGGACGAAGAAATGTTTCTGGCGCAGCTTGGTACAAGTATGACATTAAAAACTGCAAGTACTACTTATGTTCAATAGACGCCCCCGGCTAGTGGTTGGAAAATTTCATAGGGTGCTGCCATATGAAAATACAAATGAATCGTCTTGTCTTATTCATCACATTATTAACACTATCTGCACAGTCTCTGGCGACCACCATGGCTGTTGATAGTAGTGAAGGTTCGAGAACGCCTACTGCTGCTTTTTCGACTCCAATGGGTCCGTCATGAGCAAAGGAGTCGACACCACCTTGATGGCCAGCCTTCGTGAGGCACTCTATTTACAAGCAGAACTGTTTCCGGGCGCCTGCGCCTTGCAAGCCCCAAATTGCCACCCCCTTACTTATAGCCACCTCTTCAAGCAGGTTGAGTACACAGGCCAGGCCCTCAGAACTCTGGGAATAGCTCGAGCAGACCGGGTAGCAGTCGTACTGCCCAACGGTCCTGATATGGCGGCAGCATTTCTCGGAACTGCCGCATATGCCACCTGTGCTCCCCTGAATCCATCCTATCCCCGTGACCAGTTTGAATTTTACCTGAACGACCTTCAAGCCAGAGCAATCGTCCTGCCCGCTGATGTGGACCTGCCCGCCCGGGAGGTCGCAGAACGACTCGGATTGACTATCCTGGAGCTTGAGCCAGCGACGAACCAGCTAGCCGGTGCTTTTACGCTGCGAGGGGTTCCAGCTGAAATTGAAGAACAAGAAGACTGGGGAAAAGGAGAAGATTGCGCCCTGGTGCTGCATACCTCGGGGACTACATCACGCCCGAAGCAGGTACCACTTTCACACCGGAATCTCCATTCCTCGGCGCACGCCATCGTCCAAACGCTAGCCCTCACAGGTGATGACTGCTGCCTGAATGTAATGCCTCTATTCCATATACACGGACTGGTCGGGGTACTTCTGTCATCGATGTTTTCGGGTGGTTCAGTGGTATGCCCGGATGGTTATGACGAGGGCAGTTTTGCACAACTGATGAGTGATTTTTCCCCAACCTGGTATTCGGCAGTACCGACCATACACCAATCCGTTCTGGCGCTGGCAAACAAGAACCCTCCGCTTGCCCGGAACAATCGGCTGCGCATGATCCGCTCGTCTTCGTCCTCCCTGTCGCCAGCCGTGATGGTGGCACTGGAAGACAGATTTCGTGTACCGGTGATCGAGTCCTATGGAATGACCGAGGCAGCACATCAGATGGCGAGCAACCCACTGCCACCGGCGCAGCGCAAACCCGGTTCCGTGGGCCGGCCGGCCGGCCCGGAAATGGGCGTTATGGATGACGATGGAAAGCTGCTCTCCCCCGGAGAGACAGGCGAAATTGTAATCCGCGGCGTCAACGTCACCACAGGGTATGCCAATAACCCTGAAGCCAACGCCACATCCTTCACGAACAGCTGGTTTCGCACCGGCGACCTCGGTCATTCAGATGATGACGGGTATTTCTACATCACCGGGCGGACCAAGGAGATGATCAACCGCGGCGGTGAAACGATTTCACCGCGAGAGATAGACGATGTGCTGATGGAGCATTCAGCAGTCGCACAGGTCGTTACTTTTTCGGTGCCACATCCAAGTCTTGGTGAAGATGTGGCCGCTGCGGTTGTGCTGCATGCAGCAAATGATGCAAACGAAGAGGAACTGCGAAACTTTGCCTTCGAACGACTCGCACCGGCAAAGGTACCCAGCCGCATCATTACGGTGGCGTCAATTCCAAAAGGACCCACGGGAAAATTGAAGCGCATCGGTCTGCATGAACAATTGAAAGCTCAACTGTGCCAGAATTATGTCGAACCACGCACGGAGCTGGAGGGGAGCGTCGTCGCCGTTATCGAACACGTCCTGCAGACTAATCCTGTTGGGGTAACAGATAACTTCTTCGCTCTTGGCGGAGACTCGATCCAGGCCGTCCGGGTGCTGGCAGCCATGAGCCGCGAATTCCAGGTGGAACTGCCCGCCGTAACATTATTCCTCCACCCTACTGCTGAGGGTCTCGCTCGCGAGATGACACAAATTCTGGCTGGCGACCTGGAAATACTGGATGAACTGCTGACAGAAATTGAAAACATGCCTGAGCAAAAGATACAGCAACAACTGGAGTAATTGAAGGTTCAGTGGAGACGTTTGATGGGCAATCACGAGGCTGAAAACCGGGAGAGCGGACTCGCTGAGCGACTCGCAAAACTGTCACCGGAGAAACGCGAGTTGTTTCGCCAGCAGATGGCGACGAAGCGTCTGAGAGGTTCTGGAGTGGTCGCACAATCATTACGGGAGTGTGGCATCACACACATATACGGAGTTGCCGGCCAGCCTACCGAAGTGGTGCTGCCAGCGTGTTCGGCAAACAATATCCGACCGATCGGTGTTTGCCATCAGACCTCGGCAATTTGCATGGCACTGGCTCACAATTACCAGGCAGGCGGCCTCAAAGCAGTAGCGCTCGTCTCGGCAGGCCCGGCGGTTAGCAATTCGATTACCGGCCTGCTGGTTGCTCGAGACAATAGCTGGCCAGTGATCGTCCTGGGTGGGCGACGCGCATTTTTCCAGAAGTTTGACGCATTGTCGATCGTCAGCCCGGTGACAAAACATGCGGTTGCAGTACCCTCAACGGCTAGCCTGCGTGAGTATATACACGAGTCGTACCGAATCGCTGTATCCGGCCGTCCCGGACCTGTGTATCTGGATTTGCATGAGGATGTGCTGACCCGGCATATCCTCCCCTCGCCGCATGGGCAAGCGATTGCCGATCAAGCTGTTCAGACAGGCACAGCTGTCTCCACTTCCGATATTATGAGGGTTGCAGATGCACTGTTATCGGCCCGGCGCCCCGCCTTGCTACTCGGCAAGGGTGTACGCTGGACCGTATCCACCGACCAACTTCGTAAACTGATCGAGACCCTGGGATTACCGGTCATCACGTCTCCTATGGGCCGCGGATTCATTGCCGATGATCACCCGCTGTGTTTCAACCAGGCCCGGGCAGTACTGCAGTCACAAGCCGACGTCGTTCTGGTGCTTGGTGCAAGGCTGAACTGGATGTTTCGCAATGGCGCCGAACTGTCTCGAAACGCCGCGATTTTCCGTGTCGACATTCATCTTGATGATGACACCACCGCTGTACCCACTGAGTTTATCCAGGCAGACGCTGCCGAATTTATCGACCGATTGTTGCAACAGCTTGGCTCTCGCCACGAGGAGGTTTCAGAACCTACACGCAGAAAATGCATCCGCACCTGGCGCAACACGCTACGCATGGCTGCCGCAACGACACAGCGACTGCTCAAACGGCGCATGCAAAGCCAGACACTGCCAATGTCACCGTATAGAATGATGAAAGAGATTCGGGATGCCCTGCCTGACGACGTGATTTGCATCACCGAAGGCAATATATCCATGCGGGCGGCACAAGCAGTGATTCCTGCCCTGCGCCCCGCATCCCGGATGGATGCCGGAACCAATGCCTGTATGGGTGTTGGCATTCCATTTGCCATAGGAGCAAAGTTGGCACGCCCGGACCGTCCTGTAGTGGTGATTACCGGGGATTACGGGTTCAGTTTAAGCGCGATGGAACTGGAAGTTTGCATGCGACAGGCCATTCCCATCATCGTTGTCGTTGCCAACAACCAGGGAAACAATGGCGCAACAAAACAGCGGGCATTTTTTCCCGAGAAAGACGCGGAACTCGTCACGATGTTTCAACCGGGTCTGGAGTATGACCGAGTCATGACGATGTTCGGAGGCAAGGGCACAACAGTGAGTGATCCCGACATACTAAAAATAACGCTGCAGGATGCCATTGCGTCCAGCAGCTCTTGCTGCATCAACGTTCTGATTGATCCGGAAACGCCGCTGCCGAACGCCTGGGGAGAACAGAGCAAAGGCCTGGGACCGCGGTGATGGGAGAATCAAGCGCAGGCCAGTCTGTTACGCAATCTTCATCTGAAACAGATCTGAAGCAACGTCTGGCCGACCTGCCGCCCGACAAACTTGCGGCATTGCACAAAAGACTGCTGCAGAAACGCCAACCCTATCAACCAATCCGCAGGCTTCCGGACGCAGCTTACTATCCCCTGTCATTCCATCAGCAGCGTCTCTGGTTCATCGAGCAGCTTCAGCCGGAAACTCCACTGTACAATGTCAGTCGTGCCATGCACCTGAAAGGCCAGTTGCAGTACGTAGCACTCAAATCTGCGCTGCAGGCACTGCTCAATAGACACGAAGCGCTAAGGACGACGTTTCATGTGCTGAATGGTGAGCCCATGCAGCGAATAAATGCCGCTTCGGAGCTTGTACTACCAGTTGTTGATCTTCAGGTGGACGGTGTGGACACAGAGGCCTCGCTGCCCCTGCACTTGAGCAAGGAAGGACAACGCATCTTCGACCTGTCGGCAGATTTACTGTTCAGGGCGACCCTGTTCCGGCTCGCCGATGACCAGCACGTATTGCAGCTGACTATTCACCACCTCGCCTGCGACGGCTGGTCCCTCGGATTACTGTTCAATGAATTGGCAATTCTGTACCGCGACTTCTATTCAGAGCCGGGTTGTGAACTGCCGCCCGCCGTCATTCGCTATGTGGACTTCGCCCGCTGGCAACGGGAACTCCAACAACAGCGGCTGTTCGCTGAACGCATTCAGTGGTGGAAGCGCCATCTGGCCAATGCGCCGGCGGTACTGGAACTTGCGACAGACAAGCCAAGACCGCTCATCAATTCAGGATCGGGCGCTTTTATGCAGCTCGATATTCCCGCGCAACTGCGCGAGCAACTGGAAGTCCTGGTTCGTGAAGAAAATGTCACGCTTTATATGATACTGCTAGCCGGGTTCTTCATCCTGCTGCACCGCTATACCGGGATGGAGAAGTTTCTCGTAGGTACTACGAGCGCCGGCCGGCACCGCCCCGAGACCCACAGCATAGTCGGGTTCTTTGTCGATACGATGGTCGTAAAAGCTGATCTCTCCGGTGCCCCTACTGTGCGCGAAGTGCTGCAACGTGTGCGGCAAACGGTCATCAATGCCGTTGAACACAGCGATGTGCCATTTGATCGAATAGTGGAGTCGCTGGATCTGCCCAGGGACCTGAGCAGACACGGACTGTTCCAGGTTCTCTTCAACGCGCCTCCACAATACGATCTGGATTTTAACGATCTTGAGGCAACGCCAGTGAAGGTCGATGCACAGATCTCGCGATTCGATCTGGAGATGACCTTTGCCGAGGGAGCCAACAAAACGACAGGCATCACCTGGAATACTGACCTTTTTAATGCGGCAACGATCCAGCGGATGCTGGGGCATTACGCTGCTCTGCTGAGGGCAATCGCCACATCTCCGGAGCAACCGGTTTGTCAGATGCCGATGCTAACCGAGCCCGAACGCCTGCAACTATTGGTTCAGTGGAACGATACGGCCGATGGATTCTCCGGTGCCCGGTGCATCCACGATTTGTTCGAACAACAGGTGGAGCGGACACCTGCAGCAGATGCCGTGGTTTTTGGCAATGAGAAGCTGACATATCGGGAACTGAACCAACGCGCCAATCAGCTTGCACATTATCTGGTGGCTCGCGGCGTCGGCCCCGAAAGCCTGGTCGGCCTGTGCCTGGAACGTTCGCCGGAGCTGATTGTCAGCATCCTCGGGATACTGAAGGCAGGTGCTGCATATGTGCCGCTGGATCCCGGATATCCCCAAAAACGCCTGGATACGATAATGGAGGACACCGGCATCCACCTCATGCTAACCCAGGCAGACCTGGTGATGCGCTTTACTGGAGTAGCAACCATCCTCCCGGGCGACACTGCAGCTTATCCACTGGATAATCCCGGCCTGCAGGGTAGTCCCGGCCAGCTGGCCTACATAATATTTACCTCCGGCAGTACCGGGCGACCCAAGGGGGGGATGATCGAGCAGTATGCCCTGGTGAATTTCATCCTCGCGGCCCAGCGGGTAGTGCAACTGGACCACCGCGCGCGTCTCCTGTCGGTTACCACGATCAGCTTCGATATCTTTGCGCTGGAACTGTTTCTGCCCCTGCTGTGTGGCGCCAGCATGATTCTGGCCAGTCGGGAAACCGCGATGGACGGGCACGCCCTGGCCAGGCTGTTGACCCGTTCCCGCACCACTCATTTACAGGCCACCCCCACAACCTGGCAGATGCTTGTGGACGTGGACTGGCAGCCACC
>DMKK01000033.1 GCA_003454335.1 Gammaproteobacteria bacterium
ACCTTGACTGCCACCAGTGTCGGCATTACTGCCCGCGTATTCAAAGATCTGGGCGTGATGCAAAGTCCAGAGGCCAGGTTGATCCTGGGGGCCGCGGTGATTGACGACATATTGGGACTGATCGTGCTTGCCACCGTGACAGGGATCGTGGTAACCGGCGGATTCCAGTGGCTTGAGGTCCTCAGGATCCTGGTATTATCGCTGCTCTTTTTGAGTATCGTGGTAGTCGGTGGCAGCCGCTGCATGCCTGGTCTTGCAAAATTCTTTGACAGGCTGGACCACCATCACCTCTCTTTGCTGTTCCCCCTGATTCTTGCATTTATTGTCGCTTGGGCAGCAAATATGATGGGGCTTGCGACCATCGTCGGGGCATTCGCGGCCGGACTGATCCTCAACCCGGAACACCTTGCAGCATACAAAGACTCCGACCCTCACTCAAAGAGTGCCCTTGGTCCCCTGGAAGACCTGTTCGCCCCTGTTTTTTTCCTGTTCATGGGAATGCAGGTCAACCTGGCATCATTCCTCAACCCGACAACCTTGTGGCTGGGGCTGGGATTTGTCATTGCTGCCATCATCGGAAAACTGGTTGCCGGCCTGGCAGGGGGGAACACCCTGAACCGTATGGTAATTGGTATCGGCATGGTGCCACGCGGCGAGGTGGGACTCATCTTTGCCAGCATCGGCAAGGGGTTGGGCGTGGTTTCCGATACCGTGTTCACTGCCGTGGTGGTGATGGTCATTGTGACCACGCTGATAGCACCTGTGGGGCTGAAGTGGGCATTCAGGAGATAATGCTGAATCTTATAGATTCAGTAGGATGGCAATGCTGCTAAATAAATGTTTCCGCTTCCATGATGGGCGTGTATTCACCGGTCCTGGCAGCACCGTTAAGTAATGCACGCTGGTACAGGGCCTGCTGTGTCGCGGCAGCATTCTCAGCTTTCCCCTGCCATGCCTGCAGTGCCGGTTCCTGCAGTGCGCGCCCGTAAGAGAATGACAGTTCCCAGGGGACATTCGGATACAGGGCATTCATGGCATTGAGATTGGCCGTTGCCTCTACCGGTGTCTGACCGCCCGAGAGGAAATTGATACTCGGTACGGCTGCCGGTACCGAGCGTCTGAACACCTTTATGGTTGCCTCGGCTACCTGCTCAGGACTGGCCTTTGACGGAAGGTCCTTGCCCGGGGTCACCATACTGGGCTTGAGTACGATACATTCCAGAACCACCTGGTGACGGTGCAGGGCATGAAACACGGCATGCAGCACTGCCTCGATAACTGCCGCACTGCGCTCAATGGTATGGTCGCCATCAATCAGCACCTCGGGTTCCACAATTGGTACGAACCCTTCCACCTGGCAGATGGCGGCATAACGCGCCAGCATCTCTGCATTGGCCTCGAGGCCTAGTGCGGTCGGGTTGCGCGCGCTGATCGGATACACCTCGCGCCACTTGGCAAACCGCGCCCCCTGTGTTTTGTAGACCTGCAGACGGCCAGCAAGCCCATCCAGTCCCTGCGTAATTTTATCACCCGGTGCATTGGCAAGCGCTTGCAAGCCCTTGTCTACCTTGATGCCAGGCACAATACCCTGTTTTGCGAGAACTTTCGGCAACGGTGTGCCGTCATCTGCCTGTTGTGTCAGCGTCTCCTCGAACAGGATAACGCCGCTGATGAATTCACTGAGCCCCGGCGTGGCGAACAGCATGCTGCGGTAAGCTCGACGGTTCGCCTCCGTAGACCCGGTATCGATGGCAGCAAAGCGTTTGGCAATCGTTGGCGCACTTTCATCGGCGGCCAGGATACCCTTGCCGGCCTGCACCATGTCGCTGATGGTTGCCTCAAGTTCGGCTGTAGTTTCCATGGTTTTGCTATCCTTTTTCTGTGTGCCACAATGGCGGCTCTTAATTAAAAGAGTTTCACAACTTTAGTCTGCGCCTGCATTGACACATATCAATAAACTGCGTCATGAAATGGATAATATTATGGAACGTGTAACCCAGGGTAAAACCGACCCGGCAGGATAATCGAAGAACGAGCAGGGGAGGAACATCAGAAAATGGTTCCGGGTAAAACAGGCCTCGAGAAGAGAGACTCCCGCTGGTCGCAAATAAATAGCAGCGACTTTGATGTCGTCATCATAGGCGGTGGTATCAGCGGTGCCAGCCTGTTCGCGCGCATGGCAGCAGATGGATACAAAACCTTATTGATTGATAAAGGAGACTTCGGATCTGCCACCAGCCAGGCCTCCGGGATGATGATCTGGGGTGGTTTGCTTTACCTGAAAAGCCTGGACTTCAGGACAGTTTTCACCCTGTGTCGTGATCGCGACAACCTTATCTCCCAATGCCCGTCCAGGATCCGATCACAGTATTACTATTACTTCCCGCTCAAGGGCGGGTGGCAATTTACACCGCTGGTGAAGGGAGGCCTGGATTTTTACCGCCTGATTGGCGGCATGCGACGCGGCAGGAATTACATAGAAAAAAAACCGGACGAGAAGGATATTCTCAAAAGCGAACGATTCAGGAGCCCGCTCGCATACGAGGAAGGGATGCTCAATCATTCGGATTGTCGTTTTATTGTTGATCTTATCCGCCAATATGATTCTGACAACGCAATTCCTCTCAACCATGTCGAATTCAACAAGGCAAACTATTCCGGTACGGACAAGCGCTGGCATATAGAACTGACGGACCATTTCGCGCACCGTACGGCCAGCGTCACCTCACGGCTGGTCATTAATGCAACGGGGCCGTTCTGTGACCATGTAAACCGGATCGTTGATATTCGCACGCCTTACAAACACGTCTTCAGCAAAGGGGTTTACCTGGCATTCAGGCGCCCCGACAGTCATGTTCACCCCCTGATATTCGCAATGGGTTACAACAGTGATGTACAAACATTTGTTCCCTGGGGACCCGTGTCTCTATGGGGACCAACCGAAACCTCGATTGCTGCCCTTGATGAAGAAATCATCCCGACAGCGGAGGATGTGAGCTTTTTACTGGAGCAGGCCAATCGCAACCTCCTGTGCTGGCTTGGCCTGGTGCCGATATTCTGCGAGAGCGAACCCGGACGTCTGGGCATTGATCCGGATGACATGGAACGGAAAATCACTCAACGTACCAGGGCTGTTGTTGTGGTTCACCTCTGGGGCATGCCCGCTAAAATGTCCGAAATTGACGCGCTTTCCAAAAAACACAATCTTCTCATCATAGAGGATGCCTCTCATGTGCACGGCGCAACATGGCGCGATATACCCTGTGGCAGGCTTGGCGACATATCGGTATTCAGCCTCCAGGGGGACAAGCTGGCGCCCAGTGGAGAAGGCGGTGTGCTGCTTTGTGATGACGATACATTTTATGAACGTGCCGTATGTCTTGGTGATATCACCCGGATAATTGAGCTTGATTCTCCCGCGCGTCGCTTCGCTGCGACAAGCTTTGGCATCAAGACCCGAATCTCACCGCTGTCAGCCGCACTAGGCAGAAGTCAGCTGACAAAACTTGAGAGCCATAATCGTCAGCGCAATCGTAACCATGAAGTTCTTTCCTCCGCGCTGGAAGAGAGCGGTTTTGATACCTTTCTCCCGCCACCGCATATCAAACGGGTCTATTTCGAGTTCATTATCCGTGCCCGGTTTACAGACTTCCCGCTGCCCGCATTGATTGGTGCACTGCAGGCGGAAGGGTGCCGTATCGATCTGCCTCGCTACCCGTTACTGCACCAGCAACCATTTTTCACAGAGGGACACTGGAAACAGATCCTGCGTTTGGCAGGGGAGGAGGAGCTGCCTGATTACAGCCGTTATACGCTGCCAAATACCGAGTCTGCATCTCTTAAAATGCTTAAATTGCCGGTTTTCCCTGGCAAGGACAACAGACTGCTGGATGAATACATCACTGCTTTTCACAAAGTACTGACAAACAAAGAGGCAATTCTTGCAGCCTATGAAGTCACTGATTAGCATCCTCAGCCTGCTATTGCACGGCGTGCATCTGTTTATCATCATCTTCTCGGTTATCGGCTGGATGATTCCGGCATTACGCCCTTACCATCTGTTATTGTGCCTGATGATCGCCAGTTCCTGGTTCGTTCTCGGTGCGAACAAAGGCTGGGGTTACTGCCTGGTAACAGACTGGCAATGGAACCTGATGCGACGTATGGGTAGAACCGACCTGCCTTCCAGTTACATGCCGTTGCTTTACCGCTCCATAACCGGTCATGAGGGAGATGACAAGCGCATCGAGCTGGTCACACGATCGGTATTTTTCTGCTCTTTCCTGGCATCCCTCGTGGTCAACCGGGAGTTGATCTTCAAGCTACCGGAAATTGTTGGCCGCTATTTCCTGTGATGCATCAACTAAAGAAGTCCTGAGCAGCACTTTACGTATACGTAGATTCCCGTATATCCGGCTTTATATTGCTTCAATCTTTTATTTTATTGATAAGTGTCAATTTACCGCTAGAAGCTGCGTGCTATTAATCAGGAGCAGGAAGATTTCAATTACATAATTACACTATGGAGGCTGATCATGAATAACAGTAGATATCCACGTCTTGCATTACTTTTGAGTTTGTCCTTTATTTTTTCAGCGGGTACGAGTGCGGAAGTGTCCTATGATGAAATCATCATTTTTGGGGACAGCCTGTCTGATACTGGTAACAAGTATTCAGAGACCGGTACTGCCAACACACCGCCTTATGCCGAATTACTTGACTTTTTCCTGGTTGCGGACGGCCCCTATACCCGGGGCGGGTTACATCATAGCAACGGGGCAGTCTGGGCAGAGCAGTTTGCCAGACCACTTGGTCTTGGCGGTTTGGTGCGACCGGCTTTACGCAGCGAAGGCAAGGCGATGAACTATGCCTATGGTGGAGCGCGGGCACGCCCTGGACCTCCAATCATACCGAATAGCAACATGCACCTGCCGGACCAGGTAGGCGCATTCCTTGCCGACGTCAACCACAATGCATCTGCGGATCCGCTCTATGTGATATTCATCGGTGGTAATGACGTCTTTGACGCCATTATGGCATTGTCTGCAGACCCTTCTGGCGGTCTGAGTACTGTTGTGCTGGGGAATGCGATTACGTCTGTCAGCACCGGGATTGTTAATCTTTACCTGGCAGGAGCGCGTAACTTTATGGTGATGAATGTGCCGGATCTCGGGGTGACCCCGGCAATGAAAGTCGCTGATGCGGCCTTTCCAGGCGCCATTGCTGCTGCCAGTTTTTTCACGGCGCAATATAATTTTGGCCTGGGTATGGCTCTGGATGTTCTGGAAGATTCAAGCCAGGCGCCGGTTCTGCCCGGCATCAACATTGTCAGGATGGACATTAACAAGGCAATTGGTGACATAATCGCTGATCCGGAGCACTTTGGCTTCAGCAACGTCACAGATACCTGTGTTATGCCGAATACTCCACCCTATGCATGCAGGCAACCTGATAAGTACCTCTTCTGGGACGGCGTCCACCCGACAAAGGCAACACATGCCATTCTTGCCGAAGAAGTGGGGAGGGCCCTGGCAGATTAGCGAACGCGACTTGACCCGCCCCGATTGACCACGCAGCAGATAACTCAATCGGGGCGGGTTCCCTAATACAAACACAGGGGCTACATGCAATCCGCGTCTCAATTTTTGATTGCTCTTGGCGGCATCGGAACACCTCCCCGCGTATCGTCAGACTTTATTATCAGTCGTTATAAGCACTACAATATTCTT
>DMKK01000234.1 GCA_003454335.1 Gammaproteobacteria bacterium
AATGTGCGCATACCCGGCCCGGATGATGAAAAAGAGCCAGGGAATGCCTGATTTTACCTTTCAAATGATGGGGCAAATGGCAGGGCAAATGAAGGGGAAAATGGCGGGGTGTTTGTTTGTTCGAACGCCCTGAGAGTGGTGAACGGGCCGTTCTGGTCCATGTGTTTTTTCCCGATGGCTCAGCCCAGGAGGATCTACAGGAATTCACCGAACTGGTCGGTTCAGCCGGGGCAACCGTTGTTGCCACGGTCACTGGCACGCGTGCTGCGCCTGAGCCGAAACTTTTTGTAGGGAAAGGCAAGGCCGAGGAGATCCTCGCCACTGTACAGCAGCATGAGGCCGAGCTGGTTATCTTCAATCACGCCCTCAGTCCGAGTCAGGAGAGAAACCTTGAAAGGCTGTTTTCCTGTCGTGTAATCGCCCGGACCGGGTTGATTCTGGACATCTTCGCGCAGCGGGCGCGCTCATTTGAAGGCAAGCTGCAGGTTGAACTGGCGCAGTTGAAGCACCTGTCCACGCGCTTGATCCGTGGTTGGACCCATCTGGAGCGGCAAAAGGGTGGTATTGGCATGCGCGGGCCGGGCGAAACCCAGCTGGAATCTGACCGGCGTATGCTGAATGCGCGTATCAAGGTGATTAATCACCGGCTGGAAAAGGTTGAGCGGCAACGTAACCAGGGTCGGCGAGCGCGGCAACGTGCCGATGTGCCGACCGTGGCACTGGTGGGTTACACCAATGCCGGCAAGTCAACGCTGTTTAATGCGCTGACCGGGGCTGAAGCCTTTGTCGCCGACCAGTTGTTCGCGACTCTTGATCCGACCCTGCGACGTGTGGATGTACAGGGTTTTGGTCCGTTGGTGCTGGCCGATACGGTCGGGTTTATCCGGCATCTGCCGCATGATCTGGTCGCGGCCTTCCGCGCCACTCTGGAAGAGACCTGCAAGGCGGACCTGCTGTTGCACGTGGTGGATGCGCAGGACGCCGAAAAGCGTGAACATATCGAACAGGTGAACGAGGTCTTGCACGAGATTGGCGCGGCAGATATCGTCCAGATTCGAGTGTATAACAAGATCGACCTCAGCGATGATGCGCCGCGCATTGAATACAGTGAAAGCGGGCAGGTCGAGCGGGTGTGGGTGTCTGCGGTAACCGGCGCCGGCCTGGATTTGCTGGCAACGGCCCTCACAGAACATTTTCAGGGCTCCCAGGTACATGGCTGGTTGCATATGCCGCCAGAGGCGGGAAGCACACGTTCTTCCCTGTATACTATCGGGCAGGTGCTGTCCGAGCATGTGGATGAGCAGGGCAGTTGGTGGCTCGAAGTCTGTATGGCACAGCGAAGTATTGATAAATTGATCCGTGATACAGATGGACTCTGTGAGTTCCATTCGGCAGATTCTGTTGATATTGTTACGGGCACTGCGCAAGCCTCCTGAACTTGTGTTGTTAACAAAGGCGCATGCCATTACTGGCACGCGCCTTTACTTTGATTTGAACGGGTAATTTGAACTGGAGTGTTTTTATGGCTTGGAATGAACCGGGTGGTGGCAACAAGGACCCCTGGGGCGGCAAGGGTGGTAATGATGGCCCGCCGGACCTTGATGAAATGGCACGCCAGATGCGTGACAAAATGAATAAATTCTTTGGAGGCCGCGGCGGCAAGCGCGGTGGCAAGGCTGGCGGTAGCGGCGGTGGTCTACCGATTAACCTGGGACTGATTGCGGTGGTTGCCGTAGTGGCCTGGGTATTGTCCGGTATCTACATCGTGCAGCCGGCAGAACGCGGGGTGGTGCTGCGGCTCGGTGAGTATAACGAGACCACAGGACCGGGACCCCACTGGTACATGCGGGGACTGGAAACGGTCGACAAGGTTGATGTCGATAACCTGCGTACCGTCAGTCACCGCGCCAAGATGCTGACCAAGGATGAGAATATTATCCAGGTCGAGCTCGCCGTGCAGTACCAGGTCAGGGATGCCAAGGAGTACCTGTTCGAGGTGCGTGACCCGGATTACACCTTGCAGGAAGCCACGGAAAGCGCCTTGCGTGAAGTGGTCGGCAGTCTGTCCATGGACGAGTTTCTCAGTGGCGGCCGTGGTGTGATTGTGCAGCGAACCAAGGATCTGACACAGGCTATTCTTGACAAGTACAAGGCGGGACTGCTCATTGCCAGTGTGAACCTGCAGGACCCACAGCCACCGGAAGAGGTGCAGGGCGCTTTTGAAGATGCCATCAAGGCACAGGAAGACGAGGTGCGCTACAAGAACCAGGCAGAAGCCTATGCACTGGATATCCTGCCCAAGGCCCGGGGTGATGCAACCCGCAAGCGCGAGGCGGCGCTTGCCTACCGTGAACAGGTGATTGCCAAGGCCGAGGGTGAGGCCAGCCGTTTTTCACAAACGCTGGTAGCGTATGAAACGGCTCCTGAAGTCACCCGCAAACGCCTGTATCTGGACACTATGGAGTATGTGCTCGCCAATTCCAGCAAGGTGGTGATGGCGGTCAAGGATGGTAACAATCTTATGTACATTCCGCTGGACAAGCTGATGGAAAACAAGGGTGCGGGCGGGCTGCAGTCCCGTGAAGCGGATCAGGTCAATGTGACGCCGCCCATGCCGGAAGAGGCCGCACGTGGGCGTAGCAATTCCAGGGAAGGGGGGACGCGCAGATGATGAAATTTATCGTGATTCTGGTAGCTGCCGGTATTCTGGTTGCCCTGAGCTCGCTGTTTATAGTTGATGAGCGGCAGCTGGCGATCAAGTTCCGTCTGGGTGAAATTGTTGACTCGGCGTATGAGCCGGGTCTGCACGTCAAGGCACCCTGGCCCATTATGAATGTGCGCAAGTTTGACAAGCGGATACTGACGCTGGATACACGGCCGGAACGTTTTCTGACCGGTGAGAAGAAAAACGTGTCGGTGGATTTCTTTGTTAAATGGCGTATCAGCAATCCGGCCACCTATTACACCTCCTTTGGCGGTGACGAGCGCCAGGCAGGACTGCGCCTGTTGCAGATCATGAAGAATGGCCTGCAGCTGGAATTTGACCAGCGCACCATCAAGCAGGTGGTATCTGATGATCGCTCGGAAATGATGGACAGCCTGACACAGAAGGGTAATGCAGAGGTTGAACCGTTCGGTATAGAGATTGTTGATGTGCGTATCAAGCAGATCGAATTGCCGGAGGATGTCAGGAACTCCGTATTCCAGCGGATGCGTGCAGAACGTGAACGGATTGCCAAGGAACACCGTGCGCAGGGTCAGGAAGCGGCCAAGGGTATCCAGGCGGTTGCTGAACGTGAGCGTACCGTTATTCTTGCCGAGGCGACCCGGGATGCCGAGGAAACGCGTGGTGAAGGTGATGCGCGTGCCACGGAAATCTATGCGGCGGCCTACGGCAGTGACGAGGAATTCTACGCGTTTTATCGCAGTATGAATGCCTATCGGTCAGCGCTGTCGAATTCGAGCGATGTGCTGGTGCTGGAACCGGATACCGAGTTCTTCAAGTATTTCGGCGATAGTAGCGGTCAGTAGTTGCGGCAGCTGGTGAGCCACACTGATGGCACAGGCCCCGGGCATAAGCCCGGGGTTTTTTACGGTTGATGAGTGTCGTCTGGAGCGACCTGCTCGCGGCACTGGCGCTGGTGCTGGTGATCGAGG
>DMKK01000148.1 GCA_003454335.1 Gammaproteobacteria bacterium
TCGGTGATTTTTTCCTTGTGCTTCTTGAGCTGGCGGTCGAGTTTGTCAACCAGTGAGTCAATGGCGGCATACATGTTTTCCTCGACTGCTTCGGCAAATATATTGCCGCCACTGATGTGCATTGTGGCTTCAGCCTTGTGGCGGAGTTTTTCAACGCCAAGGACAACATGAATGTCTGTGACGTGATCAAAATGACGTTCCAGTCGTTCCATCTTGCTGTTTACGTATTCACGTAAAGGCGTTGTGATGTCTACATGATGTCCTGACAGGTTGATTTGCATAGTGATACTCCTGTGTTATTGCCTAGGCAAGGCGTTTACGTTCATTGGATGGTGAGATCGAAAGTGACTCCCGGTATTTTGCAATGGTGCGTCTGGCGACATTGATTCCCTGTTCGGCAAGTACGGTGGCCATTTTGTTGTCGCTGAGAGGTTTCGCAGGATTTTCGGCAGCAACCAGTTTTTTGATGATGGCCCTGATGGCCGTGGCTGAGCATTCACCGCCTGTTTCGGTGCTGACATGGCTGGAAAAGAAGTATTTGAATTCGTATATTCCACCCGGTGTGTGCATGTATTTTCTGGTGGTGACACGCGAAACGGTTGATTCATGCATCTCAATCGTCTCTGCAATACTGCGCAGGATCATGGGTTTCATGGCTTCCTCGCCATGTTCGAAAAACCCCTGTTGCCGTTCAACAATACAGGTGGCGACCTTTAGCAGGGTCTCGTGCCTGCTTTGCAGGCTTTTCAGGAACCAGCGGGCTTCCTGAAGGTTGTCGCGCAGGAAGTTGTTGTCCTTGCTGTTGTTGCCACGCTTTATCATTTTTGCGTACATGTTATTGATGCGTAGCCTGGGCATTGCGTCAACGTTCAGTTCGACCGTCCATTTACCCTTTTTATTTGTGACAAAGACATCGGGGACGATGTATTCGGGTTCTGTTGTGTCGAATTGCGAGCCGGGCCGGGGATTCATTGACTGGATCAGGTGGATGACGTGTTGCAGGTCATCGGTTGTTAGCTTCATTTTTCTCCCGAGCCGCGTGTAGTCGCGATGGCTCAGTATGTTGAAGTAATCCCTTACCAGTATCCTGGCTTCCTTCAGCCACGGTGTATCCGGTTCATAGTGCTGCAGTTGTAGCTGCAGGCTCTCCTGCAGGTTGCGTGCGCCGACGCCAATCGGGTCAAACTGCTGGATACGGTGCAGGACTGCCTGCACCTCGTCTTGTTCGATTTCCAGCCGACTGTCCAGATTGCTGTGAATATCCCCCGTGCTGACCGTCAGATAACCGTCAAGGTCAATTGAGTCGAGAATGAGGCGTGCTATGTGCGCGTCGGTTTCAGAAAAGTGTGTCAGTTCAAGCTGCCAGAGCAGGTGGTCTTGCAGGTTACCGCTGCTGCTGGTTACTCTTTCCAGCAGATTACGGCCGCTATCGGCTTCCGGGGCACTGTAAGTGGTTGCACCGGTGTCGAAGGTGTCTTCCCAGTTGCTGTCGGTCGGCAAGTCTTCCGGAATGTTGTCGTTTTCGCCGACTTCGGTCGTGGCAGCAGTCTCCCGCTCCTTGTTATTGATGCCGGGATCCTTTTCCGGTGCCTCGTTGCTGCTGCCGTCATCCTGTTCCAGCATCGGATTCGACTCCAGCGCATCCTGCACTTCGGCCTGGAGTTCGAGGGTTGAGAGCTGTAACAGGCGAATGGCCTGCTGCAGCTGGGGTGTCATGGTCAGATGCTGACCGATTTTAAGTTGAAGTGTTTGCTTCATGAATGTTTTTCTTGGGACTTCCCTGAACTTACCCCGTCCATAATAAAAGTATAGGGCATTTTTCGTGCCATACAATCATTATTCCTTTAAAAGTCTTTTTAAAGGTGGAATTCATTGCCCAGATACACGTCTCTTACTTGCTGATTGTCAAGTACAACATCGGGTGTTCCTGCGGCAATTACCCGTCCTTCATTCAGTACATAGGCGTGATGGCAAATACCCAGTGTCTCTCGCACATTGTGGTCTGTTATCAGGATGCCGATGTCGATATCGCACAGTTGTTTGATGATTTGCTGGATATCAACGACAGAAATCGGGTCAACGCCGGCAAATGGTTCGTCCAGCAGGATAAAGCGCGGATTTGCCGCCAGTGCGCGGGCAATTTCAACCCGCCGGCGTTCGCCACCCGACAGACTGACACCCGGCTGATCAACCAGGTGGCCAATGTGCAGTTCGTGCAACAGGGACTCCAGTAGTTCCTTGCGGCCTGCCTTGTTCAGGTCCTTGCGGATTTCAAGGACCGCCATAATGTTGTCTGCCACCGAGAGCTTTCTGAATACGGACGCTTCCTGCGGCAGGTAGCCGAGACCGTGCAGGGCGCGCTTATGCATGGGTTGCCTTGTCAGGTCAATGCCGTCAATGTCGATATTGCCTTCACCGCAGGGTACCAGGCCGACAATCATGTAAAAGCAGGTCGTTTTGCCGGCCCCGTTGGGCCCCAGCAACCCGACAACCTGGCCACTGCTGACAGTCAGCGAGACGTCATCGACCACACGCCGGGACTGGTAACTCTTGCCCAGCTTGTTTGCGTTAAGAATACTCATTGCGGCGGGGCGGGCGGTTTTTTGTCTTTTTTGCTGCCGGGCTGCAGCGTGATGTGCACGCGGTCGCCAGGACTGCTGCCGCCGGCATTGACGGTATTGTTTTTCAGGTCAAAGATGATGCGGTCGCTGCGGAATTCCTCGGCGCCGGATTGCCAGACACGTGCATTTTCCAGCAGGATAATGCGCTCTTCTGTTGCATGGTATTCAATACGTCCGGCTTCCGCATGCTGATCGGTATCCTTGCCATCCGGGCGCTGTTGGTAGGTCGCCGGGCTGCCGGTGAGTATAATCTTTTCGATTTCGCTGTCGTTGAGATGTACCGTCATTTTACTGCCCTGCAGTACGAGGGTGCCTTGTTGCACGTGCACACTGCCTTCATAGACGCTGTTGCCGGTTTTCTCATGCAGCGTTGCCTTGTCTGCCTCGATAGTCATTGGCTGGTCGCGATCACTGGTCAGTCCCCGGGCGGTGAATGGCATGATCGCCAGTAGCAGCGCAGCGCCCAGCAGGGGGACTGTTATCCTGTGGCTAGCCGGTACCATCGCTGCTGCCCTCAATGGTTCCCCTGACCCGGGAAAGCAGTTCCAGGGTATGGGTTCTGAAATCGGCCTTGAGACCAACGGCATTGATTACGTAGCGATCACCGGTAATCGTGGCTGCATTTTCTGTTTCTGCCAGTTCATCCTCCGGTTTCACCAGCAGGTCGCTGGTACTGACGTGGATGTCACTGCCGGTTGTGGTTGCGGAGTGATGGATATCGACTTCCCCCAGTAGCCAGAGCCGGTCGCCTGACGTGCTGGTCTTGCCACGCTCGGCCTTTATGTGCCAGACCGCGCCATCCGTACGCACGATGTCGATATCAGGGCGGCTTAGCTTGAGCATGTCGTCATTTGGGAAATGAGCCATATGTTCGGCCCTGACTTGGTATTTCAGGTGGCCATTCTCATCCATGACGGCAAGGTCAATGTCCCTGACGAAAGAGTCGGGTCCGGTAGTGCTGACGCTGGCAGGCTGCTGGCTGGCGTCCTGTTTGTCCAGAAACCAGCCCGTGCCAATGACACTCAGTAGCAGCAGTACCAACAGGCCGAATTGCTTGAGGTTCACAGATAGCTGCCCAGTTCATCTTCCAGTACGCCCTGTGCTTCCATCAGTAGTTCGCAGACATCACGTGCTGCGCCACGCCCCCCGCGGCTGGGCGTTTGCCAGTGGCTGTGTGCCTGCACCAGCGGGTGGGCATCCTGTACTGCAATCGCCAGGCCGACCTTGCGCATAACCGGCAGGTCAACCACATCGTCACCGACATAGGCGGTTGCCTCTGCCGGTATGCCAAGTTTGCTGGCCAGTTCTTCGTAGGCCGGCAGTTTTTCCAGTTTGCCCTGGTAAACATGCGAGACACCGAGGTTTGCCATGCGGTGCTCGACGACCTTTGAAGTGCGTCCGGTGATGATGGCGACAATGACGCCGTGCTTCTGCAACATTTTGATGCCGTGCCCGTCACGCGAGTTGAATGCCTTGTATTCCTGTCCGTCATCGCCGATGAACAGGCTGCCGTCTGTCAGTACGCCGTCGACATCCAGGATCAGCAGACGTATGCGGGAGGCTTTTTCGAGTATGTCTTTCATATGTTTAAGTATACCGGTTTAAACCACGCCGGCGCGCAGCAGGTCGTGCATATTGAGGGCGCCGACCAGTTCATTTTCCTGGTTGACAACGGGCAGGGCGTTGATCTTGGTGCTATCCATGATTTGCAACGCTTCTGCAGCAAGCATGCCGGGATGGACGACCTTGCAATCGGCCGTCATCACATCCTTTGCCAGGGCGGTGTGTAAATCAACCTTGTGATCGATGACGCGGCGCAGATCGCCATCTGTAAAGATGCCGGCAAGTTTACCCTGTTCGTCCATCACCGCTGTCATGCCGAGTCCCTTGCGGGTCATTTCCATCAAGGTGGCGGTGAGGGGCGTTGTCAGCTCGACGTGCGGAATGGTATCACCGGTGTGCATCAGGTCGTCAATCAACAATAGCAGGCGGCGTCCAAGCGCCCCACCCGGGTGTGAGCGGGCGAAGTCCTCTTCAGTAAAGCCCCGTGATTCCAGCAGGGCCACAGCCAGGGCGTCGCCCATTGCCAGGGCGGCGGTGGTGCTGGCGGTCGGTGCGAGTCCCAGCGGGCAGGCTTCCTTGTCGACGCGGACATTGATATTCGCCGCGGCTGCTCCGGACAGGGTGGAACCCGGATTGCCGGTCATGGCAATCAGCGGTACGTTCAGTCGTTTGATGATCGGCAGGATGGTGATGATTTCCGCCGTTTCACCGGAATTGGAGAGCGCGAGTAAGACATCGGCAGGGGTGATCATGCCAAGGTCACCGTGACTGGCCTCGCCGGGGTGGACGAAGAAGGCGGGTGTGCCTGTGCTGGCCAGGGTGGCGGCTATCTTGCCGGCAATATGCCCGGACTTGCCCATGCCGGTGACGACCACGCGTCCCTGGCAAGCCAGCATCAGGTGGCAGGCCTGGACAAAGGTGGGTTGGTTGATTTCCGTAGCCAGTCCGGTAATCGCCCGGGCCTCGGTATCGATAACAGCAAGTGCGAGTTCCTGCAGTTTTCTGTCATTCATGTGCTTGTTTCAACCAGGGTGTTGGGAGTTGCTATGCGACCGCAGTAAAGTATAACAGGGTCTGGTAGCCAACAAAGGCCGTGACCAGCAGCGCAC
>DMKK01000176.1 GCA_003454335.1 Gammaproteobacteria bacterium
CCAGAAAGACGCCAAATACGACACCTGATGGAAGCTTCGGCAATGCATGCGTTATCTGTCCATGGTTGGAGAAAACTGAATATATTATTTAATACAAAAAGATACATATTTTATCGTGACTATTTGACGTGGCTGGCACGGCGTTTGCTCTCTTGTCAGGTGAAAGGTGCCGACCGGGGCATCTGCTAAAGGATGTTGGGATCGTTGATATTCCGCCAATTTTGCACACCTGATGAGGAGATCAGCTATTTGCTGGCTGACCCCGTCACCCGATATGCAGCGGTACTGGATCCTAACCTGCAGGCTGAACGTGACTATGCCGGGGTTATTCGCCACCTGGATTTGAGACTGATTTACGTGATTGAGACGCATGGCCATGAATCGCATCAAAGTGCGGCACCGCTATTACAGGCTGAGACAGGTGCACAGCTGGTTGCACACAGTGCCGTTGATTCGGCCGGCGTTGATCTGCACGTTGATGATGGCGCAGACATATTCCTGGGAGAGGAAGTGATCGTTGTTATGGCAACACCGGGCCACAGTGCTTGTTCATTGAGTTATGTATGGCGGGATCGTGTATTTACCGGCCACACGCTGCTGGCCGGGATCACGGGTCCCTGTCTGCGGGCCGACGCCGATGCGGGGCAGTTGTTTGACAGTGTCCAGCAACGTCTGTTTGGACTGCCTGACGAAATGCTGGTTTATCCGGGGTGCGTCACGGACAAGCGTCGTATCAGCAGCATCGGCCAGGAACGTATAACGAATAGTGATTTGCAGGCGTCGATCAGCCGCGAGCAGTTCATACAGCGCAAGCAACCGGCTGCGAGGAAAGTCATGAAAGGAAGATCGTCCGGCGGCCAGCACGTATTACGAGATTTATAACGTTAGCAAATATATTTTGATCAACAGGAGAACAGAATGAAGATGAAACAACCCGGGTTATTGATTGCAGTGGCGCTGACTGCTGCCGGTATTGCATCCACTGCCCATGCCGCTTCCGGTAGCGGTGATGCCGAGGTGCAGGCGCGTGTCGATGAGGCCAAAGCCGTGACCAGTGCTTTCGTGAAACAACTCGGCGGAACCATGAAGGCTGAAATGAAGGCGGGTGGGCCAACTGCGGCGATGAAGGTATGCCGTGATGTCGCACCGGGTATTGCCAATGATATTTCACTGGAAAAGGGCTGGAAGGTGACTCGTGTGGGTACGCGGGTTCGCAACCCGATGCTGGGATTGCCGGATGTCTGGGAACAGGGTGTATTGAAGGAATTCGAAAAACGGGCAGCGCAGGGTGAAAAGTATGACGCCATGAGCTATTCCGAGGTCGTAGACGAGCCAGCCGGCAAGTCGCTGCGCTTCATGAAGGCGATCGGTGTTGCTGAGCAGTGTATTGGCTGTCACGGCAGTGCCGAACAGATCACAGAGCCGGTACGTGCCCAGCTGAATGCCCTGTATCCACACGATCGGGCTGTGGGTTACAAGCCCGGTGATTTGCGCGGTGCCGTGAGCATTAAACAGCCGTTCAATGACTGAAGTGTTACTGATAACTGCCGGGCAAGCCTGCAGGAGCGGCGCCTGGTGACCTTGACAGCTGCCAGGTGCCACATATAACAGAGGTTAACGATGATGTCTTCACGTCTACAGAATCTGCCGATTTCATTTTTCTCCACAGTGATGGGTTTGTGTGGCATGGCCATAGCCCTGCAGCGTGCTGGTGACATTTGGGCTTCCTCCCCGGTACTGGGGGATTTTGTGGCCCTGTTAAGTCTGTTTGTGTTTGTCGTGTTACTACTGATTTACGGGATCAAGTTGCTACGCTATCCGGAGCAGGTTGTCGGGGAGTTGTCAGACCCGGTAAAAATGAGCTTTGGTGCAACTGTCACTGTCAGCATGGTGCTGCTGAGTATCACGACCCTGCAGCTGGCGCCAACGCTTTCAAAAGCGCTGTGGGTGACGGGTGCCTCGTTGCACCTGGTCTACACGCTGTATGCCCTGAATACCTGGATTCACAAGACTGATTTCGAAATCACGCATATCAGTCCGGCCTGGTTTATTCCTGTGGTTGGTAACATCCTGGTGCCGGTTGCCGGTGTGGTATACGCCAGCCCGGAAATCAGCTGGTTCTTTTTCAGTATTGGCCTGTTGTTCTGGCTGGTATTGTTTACCATTATTATTTACCGGATGATCTTTCATCACCCCTTGCCGGACAAGCTGCTGCCGACGCTGTTTATCCTGATTGCACCGCCGGCAGTTGGTTTTATTTCCTATGTGAAGTTGAGCGGTGGCCTGGATGGTTTTGGGCGCGTACTTTACTTCAGTGCGCTGTTCCTTACCCTGCTGTTGTTCATGCAGTTGCCGCGCTTCATGCGTCTGCCTTTCTATCTGTCCTGGTGGGCCTACTCGTTCCCGCTGGCGGCGATAACGATGGCAACCATAGTGATGCATGAACTGACGCAGTTGCCAGTGTATGCAATGCTTGCCTGGCTGTTTCTGGGTATTCTGTGCGCCATCGTTATCTATCTGATTGTGCGCACACTGTATGCCATCTCCCGCCATCAGATTTGCGTGGCTGGGCATTGATGTTTTGCCGGGATGAAAGCTGAATCCCTGTTCCATTTTTTACATGTTCCATTGTTTTTTATTCATCAGGAGTTGATTATATGAACCGACTAATAACGTTATTACTTGTACCGCTCGCATTTTCTGCCATCGCAGCAGACGTACCAGAGAAGGCCAGCATGCGCACCAAGGCAGGCCTTTATGTTGATGCCCGTGAATCACACGACATGTTGACAAAACCCGAAGGTCGCGAGGTAGTGTTGGTTGACGTTCGTGATGCCGTCGAGATCAAGTTTACCGGCTACACGGACATGACAGCGATTCACGTCCCCTGGAAGATTATCGATGCCAGCCGTTGGGATGAGAAGAAGCAGAGTTACGGTGGATCCGTCAACAAGAACTTTGGCGAAGACGTCACGGCACGCCTGGATGCGCTGGGTGTCAGCAAGGATGCACAT
>DMKK01000127.1:0-1097 GCA_003454335.1 Gammaproteobacteria bacterium
ATAGACACAGGACAGGGCCTTGCGTGCCGTCTCGGTGGCGTCGAACTGTTCCGGCGGGTCCTGGCAAACATCACAGTTACCGCAATCCTGTTCGAGACGGTCACCGAAGTAGTTGAGCAGCACGCGCCGCCGGCAGGTCACACTCTCGGCAAGACCCACCATCGCATTCAACTTATGGACTTCAATGCGCTGCTGGTCGGCATTGCCATTGTTGTCGATCAGGCGGCGCACAGTAACAATGTCCTGCGCACCGAACAGCAACAGCGCATCTGCCGGCAGACCATCGCGCCCGGCACGGCCGGTTTCCTGATAATAACCCTCGATATGCTTCGGCAGGTCATAGTGCACCACGAAGCGTACATTAGGCTTGTCGATACCCATACCGAAGGCAACGGTGGCGACTACCACCTGCAGTTCATCGCGCAGGAAATCCTCCTGCACACAGTCGCGTTCGGCGGCTGCCAGTCCCGCGTGGTAAGGCGCGGCCAGGATGCCCTTGATACAGAGCTTGTCCGCGACCTCCTCCACCCGTTTGCGACTGAGGGCATAGATGATGCCTGCCTGTCCCTGGCGATGTTCCAGGAACCGCAGCAACTGATCGATGGGTTTGTGCTTTTCCAGCATGCTGTAGCGGATATTGGGGCGATCGAAGCCGGTGACATGGCGCCTTGCTTCAGTCAGATTGAGAACCCGTACGATATCCTCGCGCGTCTGGGCATCGGCCGTGGCGGTCAGGGCAACGATGGGCACACCCGGGAACAGCGACCGCAGCATGCCAAGCTGCGCGTACACGGGCCGGAAATCGTGCCCCCACTGCGAGACGCAGTGCGCCTCGTCGATGGCGAACAATGCGATATCAATTTCCTGCAGTCGTTCCAGGAAGCCACCCGTGACCAGTCGCTCCGGGCTAATGTAGAGCAGATCAAGCTCGTGGGCGTGCAGGCGAGCCAATACCCTGCGTGCGTCTTCTGCGCCCATGGCAGAGTTGTAACAGACGGCGGCAACACCATTCGCCTGCAGGGCATCCACCTGGTCCTTCATCAGTGAAATCAGCGGCGAGACCACGATGGCCACACCCTGCCGATGCAGCGCCGGTA
>DMKK01000127.1:1162-3621 GCA_003454335.1 Gammaproteobacteria bacterium
GTCCAGGGTAGTCTGGATATCATCTGTGGCGGCCGCAGTGGAAAGATTCATGGGGCGTTATTGTACCTGCCGGCGCCGCTACTGGTGACAGATTTTTCTGTCCGCTCCTGTCAAGCAATGACGACCTGTCAAGTGGGGGTACACCGGCAACCATTAATATGTTATAGGTTCCAGCAGAGTCGGTCGCGCACCTGGACTGACGCCATGCGGGGAAACTATTGTTATCCAGATCCTTTTTTTCTGTACTTGCCATTCTGGCGATAGCGGTGGCGCTTGCAAACTGCGCGGGCATGCAGACCCCGCAAGAAGAAGAGGCTCACGATAACACCCTCCCCCCGGCAGAGCTGGACTCAGCCGCCCTTACAATTACGGACACCTGCCTGACCGAAGCACGCCTGCTGGTTGCCTTCAACCTGAACGGGGACAGCCATTATGTATCCACAGTGCTGTCCGCGCCTGAACAGGAAATCGGCACAGTCATTCTGAAAGTGCCAGCACCTTACCGAGTTATGACAGCACTGCAGGCCGAAGACTGGCCGGCAACAGAACAGTGCAGCCGTCTTCCTGACGTCATGGGTACGTGGCGCTGGAACGAGTTGCTGTACAGAACCCTGGTCTCACTGGCACCGGCAGATTGTCATTGCGGTGTCGTCGTGGACATTCTGCGTCACCATGAACTCTTTGTTTACTACGATGACCGGGGCATACTGAATTCTGTTCCCATAGAGCACAAACCCGACAGCGTACGCACGGTGGAGAGTTTCGATTGCGATGAACTCCTGACGAGGATGGGTCAGGTGCTCCGTGAACTGCTTGCCGAGAGTGGCGACCCTGACCGGTCGGTCGTCTTCGAGACCGGAGACAGCGCCGCGTGGGGTTACCCGCTTGTATACGCTGACGGCAGCAACGGCACAGTGCTGCCCATGCAGTATAATCAGACGGCACCCGGTGGTTTTGCGACTTCCGGCATCGTCCAGACAACACGAACCGTGTCGCACGCCATCACCGGTCAGGTGCACTCCTTTGTCGCTCATCCCCTGTCCTCATTAACAAGGCTCTTCACCTTGCTGGGCACGACCGTGGCTGACGTACTCTACCCCACGCCCCTGCTGATACTCCAGGGAACACCGATACCACCCCTAAACACCGGCCCCGGAATGGACCTGCAGGAATGGGAACTGGAACTCGACCGTATGACCGGCACCACGGCATCAAAGGGAAAACTGGTCTTTCACGTGGACGGCAAGAAGTTCTTCCCGCGGCTGGTCGACCTCATCAACCAGGCGCAGCAGTCGGTGTTCCTGAGACTGTACATCTTCGACAACGATGACTATGCAACCTGGTTTGCCGACTTTCTCAAGCAGCGTTCGGAAGCGGTCGACATCCGCGTCATTATCGACGGACTCGGAACCATCGGCGCCTCGGCAGCCACACCGGAAACCCTGCCGGAAGATCACTCTGCGCCAATGTCGATCAAGCACTATCTGCAAGCTGACTCAAGGGTAAAGGTACATATGCTGAACAACCCGTGGTTCACCGGGGACCACACCAAGTCCATCATCATCGACAAGAAGGTTGCGTTCATCGGCGGCATGAATATCGGACGCGAATATCGTTACAATTGGCATGACCTCATGACCGAGGTCGAGGGTCCGGTGGTAAACGACATACTGTACGAGTTCGAAAAAACCTGGACCACTGGCAGTTTTATGGGCGGGGTGCGCACGCTCTTCTGGCAAAAGAAACCACCGGAACATGTGGACGATGGCGAAAACTATCCGGTGCGGGTGCTCTACACCAAACCTGGCAAGTCCCAGATCCTGCACGCCCAGGTAAAGGCAATCCGTCAGGCCAGGCACCAGATACTGCTGGAAAATGCCTACCTGACCAGCGACAGGATTATATACGAACTCGCCAGGGCCCGGCGTCGCGGTGTTGATGTGCGCGTCATCATCCCTTATGAAATCGACTACAACATAATCAATCGCAGCAACATCATCGCCGCCAACGCCATGCTGAAAAATGGCGTTCGCGTGTACATCTACCCGGGAATGTCACATGTGAAGGCGGCAATTTACGATGGCTGGGCCTGCCTTGGCTCGGCAAACTTTGACAACCTGAGCCTTCGCATCAACAAGGAACTTAATCTGGCCACCTCTGCTACAGACGCGGTGAACGCACTGAAGGAGCAGGTGTTTCTGCCCGACATGGAACGCTCGGTAGAACTGACCGAACCCTTACCGGACAACTGGCTGGATCACCTGGCGGAACTGCTTGCCGATTCGATGTGAATCACAAGACGATTTATCCCCTGGAAATAAACCACGGGGCAGCGGCCGAAATCCGAAATGAATACTCGGGGATTCTTGATTCGAATGAGGCAGACACGGCCTGATAGAAACGCCCCGGTATCGCTCGGTCTGGCTGGTGGCACCGCCCCACCAAACACATGGCTGCCA
>DMKK01000127.1:3670-7096 GCA_003454335.1 Gammaproteobacteria bacterium
GACCAAACAGTTGCCCGTTTTATCGGCGCTGGCAAGAACCTGTACCTGCCCTCTTTTCTATGTCACCCTCCTGTTAATATTATAGCACTTACAGCAAAAACCGCAGGTTAAAAGTGACCGACTGGTTGCCTGTTTATAGCCTGCACTTGCGACCTGCCCCAGCCCTCAAACACGTGCTTTGCGCAAATACACAGGAAATTTCATTTAAATTGTACTAATCTGGTAACAACCAGACAGGCAACATTAATACGCTGGCCTAATAAGAATTAATAATAACTTCGGAAAACAATCATGAGACCCAGGAAGCGAGACCGGCGTTCCTATAAAAAAATACCCGATTTCCCCTTTTTGACCAAAGCGGGAGTAGCGCGCAAAGAAAGACGCCAGTACATAGATCGACGGGTCAGGAATATACAACTGGTATGGTTCAAAGCTTAAAATTACGCTAACTCTTCACCTTGCTCCATAGGCAGTGTTGTCCATTATATTCAATAGGTTATGCAGTGCTTTTCAGGCATCACATAATATCACCACATCCTGAAATACTGATAAATACGGGGTCTCCACAATTCTGGTATCCCCGCTCACATGATATGTTCCACCGACAGGTCAAGAATAAAAAATACTGTACTGGCCGTAACAACCAATAATTGAATATTCGGGGGAATCACCAATGAAGAGATCAAACCGGTTTGACGCCACGTGTGTCTGTGATTTTGGATTAGCCACGTCAAGCTTGCCTGTGGGGTCCCGATCACGGTTACGAGCAACAATGTTACGCCCTCTGTTGCAACGGTGCCGCTGGGACCTGTTGACGCGACTGCTACCAGCACAGCCATTCCGGCCACGACAACATTGACAGTTACATGGTGCAGCGGAAATATCGCGCCCAATAGAGGACCCCTGCCCTTTAGCACCGAATAATTTCGCCGGATCAGTGACGGAACGCCATAAATCCAAAGGCATCAGGATTAAGGCCAATCCGTTGCCTGGTTTATGTTCCGGGAAACGAATCCTCAATCACAACCTCATCCAGTGCCAGTTGCCCGGGCCGCGGCCAGGAGTCTTTGGTTCCTTTGCCAATTGCCACGAACATGGCTATGACATGGTCATCCGGTAGCCTAATCAGTTCGGCCACTTTATCGAAGTCGAAACCATCCATTGGGCAGGAGTCATAGCCCATTGATTTTGCAGCCAGCATTAATGTTTGCGCCGCAATACCACATGAGCGCATCGCCTCATCCCGCTGGACCTGTTCCTTGCCGCGATAATAGTCATCGATAGCGGGAACCATGAAGTCCTGAACCTCCTTCGGCGCATTCTGCCAGTAACGGGCAGGCGCCTTTTCCCATGATTTCAGGTCTGCACATAGAACGATAAACAGAGAAGCATCCGTGACCTGTGCCTGATCCCAGGCCTCTGCACGTATTTTTTTCCGCAACGCCGCGTCGCTCACGACAACGTAACGCCAGTTCTGGATATTGAAAGCCGTCGGTGACAACATCGCCAGTGACAACAGTTTGTTGATTTCCTCAGCCGTCATCCGGTGGGCCGGGTCATAATGTTTAATGGCGCGCCGCGTCTTGATCGCTTCTTCAGTCTTCATGTGTCATCTCCTCGATAAAGTGACCGGATACATTTATTGTTTGGCCGTAATAACTATTCACCACCGGGCACGCTGAGAGAGGGGATATTTAGTTAACCCGCCTGATGGGTGCGTCCTTCTTCACCCATCCTACTACTCAGCGTACCTTTTTTGTAGGATGGGTGAAGAAGCGCAGCGACGCACCCATCAATTATTTATATCAATTCTTCAGCCAGTCAGGCGCATCAGCCGGCGCATCGAACTCAAACTGCCCGTCCAGGCCGGCCAGCACCTTTGCGTCACGCTGATAGATATCGTCCCTGAAATAGACCGTGCCGTCGGCGCCGATATTGACCGTCCAGTACAGAAGCAATACCGGTACCGGCCCTGGCAGGGAGACGCGCTGCTGCTTGACGGTGTCAACCGCCGCGACAATCTTTTCGCGGTTCCAGTTGTCTTCATCCTGCAGCAGGAGTTCGGCAAGGCGATAGGGATTGTTGACGCGAATGCAGCCGGAACTGAAGGCACGGCTGGAGCGACTGAACAACGCCTGGTGCGGGGTGTCATGCAGGTAGACGAAGTGCGGATTGGGGAACATGAATTTGACCCGCCCCAGGGCATTGTGAGGCCCTGGTGTCTGACGAATAATATAGGGAAAACCTCTTGCCGACATTGACGACCAGTCGATACTGGCCGGATCAACGACCTTGCCGTCTCGCGTCAGCAGCTGCATATGTTTTTTCTGCAGATAGGCGGGATCTTTTTTCACCTTTGGCAGAATATCATTCGCCAGGATAGTCGGTGGAATGGTCCACGTCGGATTCAGCTCCAGGTAGGTCATGTCTTCGCGAAACACCGGCGTACTACGGTAGGGTTTGCCCACCTGTGCCGGCTCATCCCAGACCACTACGCCGTCACGGAACAAACGTGCATTGAACCCGGCGATGTCGACAATAACGAAAGTCTCCGGAATATCCTGTGACACCCAGCGCGCCCGGTCCAGGTTGACACGTATCTGATCGATACGGGCAGCCACCGGGACGTTCATTGCCGCCAGCGTTCCCTTACCGATAAAACCGTCCGTATCCAGGCCATGACGCAACTGGAATTGCACGACAGCCGCCTGCAACGCCGCATCAAATTCAAGCGGATCATCCACTGCGGTCTCAACAGACAGATCGTCCGTGGCCCGCAGGCGTTGCCTGACCAGCGGCACGCGCTCGTCCTGCATACCGGGTTTGAGCGTCGGCCCGGCAGGTATCGCTGGCAATCCCCCTGCTGCGCCTATCGCCACATATTTCGCCAATGCGCCACGCAACTGTGGATAGACCGGTAGCTGGGTAATGCGGGCATCCAGCTGCGCATCAAACGCTTTTGAATCGATTACGCCCTGTAACTCCACCAGCGGATCCTGCCCCTTGAATGAGCGTTGCATATTCCAGTCGGCATCCAGCTTTTCGGGATTCACCTTGCCAAACCGTAAATGATAGGCATAACGTGCCAACGCCTCGCTAAGCATGATATCGAGGTCCACCCGTTGAACATCTGACAGCTTGCTGTCTGACGCTGCCGCCAGCAGCTGCTGGATCCCGGCAGCATGATAATCCGCGGGAACCAGACCCTCCTGGTGACTTGCCAGGATGCGGTCCGCAAGTGCCCGGGCATTATCCATATGTGACGACCAGGCCAGCTGGTAATCTCGCTGTTTGTAGAACTCGGGCAGGAACTGTTTGCTGGTAATCACCGCGCCCTCCAGCTCCAGACTGCCGTGATCACCCAGCTGGACCATACGGGACTGTAATAGCGGTGCAGCGGTCTCGGGGCTATCGGGGCTATCGGCC
>DMKK01000127.1:7118-13420 GCA_003454335.1 Gammaproteobacteria bacterium
ATACAGAGCACCAGCAGACCTGCAAGCAGGTAAACTGCGCGGCCATACCATAATGGTGAAGTTGAATTCATTGCCCCCCTCCCGAAACAATTGCCCATGCGCCAGATAATCAATGGCGGGACTATACCCGACATCCCCGACCGAATCGAAGTTGACCGAAAACGCTCGCAAAATCGATGACATTTTTCAGGTCGCAGGCATGACCAAGACGGTCAATGGCATACTGACACACAAGCCGGCATTCCATTTATTCCCGATTTCCCTGCCCTGCCGGACAGCTGTATTCTCCTGTGATAGCATTCGCTTCGCCCCACCAGGCGGCCACTTTATCCAGCTATGACGCCAATAATTAATGCCCTTGTAACCCGGCCCGTCACAATCCACATTCATGATAAAAGCACTCAAACAGCTTAGAGCACGCATCCGTTACCTGATCGACCGGGCATTCGCCCGCGAGTTTACGGGGCAGCTGCTGCTGCTGCTTGTGCTGGTGGTGACGGTCACCCTCATTGGCATGACAGCGATCTTTTTCGGGCTTTTTTCGGCGGAAAACTCCAACATCAGTGGCATACACCATGATATCGACCAGGGCTTCTGGGACTCGCTGTGGTGGTCACTGAACCAGGTGCTGCCCTTGCGAGGCTTCGAGCGCATGTATCATGCGACCGGTGTGGTACTGGCCTATGCCTTCTTCCTGTCTCTGATGGGACTGGTGGTCTTCAGTGTCCTGATATCGCTGATCAACAACACCATGCTCGGCCGTATTGAAGCACTGCGCCGGGGTGAAACGCCGGTCCTGGAACGTGATCACGTGCTGGTACTGGGCTGGAACAACAAGGTGTTCTCGGTGCTGCGACAGCTCGCCCGCCTGGAACCGGGAATCAAGGTAGTCATCCTGGCACCGCGGGAAATCAGCATCATGCAGGAAGCATTACGGGTCGCAGGCATACAGCGCGAGCAACTGACCATCATCCTGCGCAGCGGCATACCCAGCAACCGCAGCGAACTGGAACGCGTCGCCATGGATTATGCCAGCAGCATCATTATCCTTTCTACCGACGCCGATGACAGCGAATCCATCAAGTCAATGGTGTTACTGGCGTCCAGGAATGACTGGCCGGGCACGGTGCCCACGCTGACTTCTGAAATCGCCCATGAATACAATTACGAGCTGGCAAAGATTGCATCCCGGGAGCGGCTGCAGATCGTTTCTTCTGCCAAGGTGATTAGCAAGGTCATCGTACAGACCATCCGTAACCCCGGTTTATCCAGCATCTACAATGAACTGTTTTCACCTGACGGCAACAGCATCTATGTGCAGCGGGTACCTGAATGCACCGATGTCGCCATCGAAGATATCGCTTACCGGATAACTGATGCCATCGCTATCGGCATAACCTGGGAGAAGCAACAGGACGGCAACCTGCGGTACGCCACCGCACTCAATCCGGAACCCGATTACGAGGTTGCCGCAGACGAGCAACTGGTTTTAATCGCACCTGGCCTGCCCGTTCACTATGTTAGCTCTGCAACAGGCTATCAGTCACAACTGGCCCGCGAAGGTGGCAGCCATACCCGTGTTCCCCGGCGGGTCCTGCTGATCGGCTGGACGGATATGATTCATGACATCCTGCTGGAACTGAATGCCCATGCCTTGCAGGGGACCGGGATCAGCATTCTGTCCGGAAAGACACCCGCAGATGCCGGCAGGAGTATTGAACAACATCAGGAAACTGCCTTTCAGAACCTGGGCCTGGAATTCATCGAAGGAGATGCCGCCAATGCAGCAGCCTACGCAGAGATGGACCTCGGCAGTTACCAGAGCATCGTCGTGCTCGCCGATGACTGGGGTGACAAAGGTGACATCGACACCCGTACCCTGCGCATACTGCTGCGCCTGTCAGACCTGCGTAAATATGACAAGACACTTGCCCATACTGTGGTGGAACTCATGGATGAAGCCAACCACGATCTGATTGCGGGACTGGGGGTCGACGATGTCGTCATCAGTCCCGGCGTTGTCAGTGCACAGCTGGCCCAGATAGCCCGGCAGGAGGTACTGGGTCCTATCTATCGGGAACTGCTGAGTGCCGGTGGCGTTGAGATCAGCTTGCGACCGGCGGGCGACTACGTTGCACTGGATAAGGACTGTCACTACGACGATCTGATATATGCGGCACAACAGCAACTGGAAATCGCCCTCGGCCTGCGGCTGGCCCGTAATAACGGCGAGGTCATGCTCAACCCGCCACGCAACAAAACCTGGCGCCTCGGGGAACATGATCAGGTGATTGTGCTGGCACAGCAGCTTTACCAGTAGTCGGCGTATAGTCCGCGAAGGAAAAAATAATTATTGCCACGGAATCCACGGAAGAACACGGAAATATAAATACCTTAATAGCAATTTTTTCGTGTTCTTCCGTGGATTCCGTGGCAATCAAGTAGCCGGCTACCCAACCTGAGTATGTACTAACCCAGCAAGGTCTCGATTTTACCCAGCAGGCGTTTGAAATTTACCGGCTTGGTATCGTAGTCATCACAACCGGCTGCCAGCGCCTTCTGCTCATCACCCGCCATGGCATGTGCAGTGAGCGCAATAACCGGAATCGATTGCGTGGCAGGGTCGGCCTTGATCCGGCGGGTGGCCTCCCAGCCATCGATGACCGGCAGGCTCAAATCCATGAGAATCAGGTCAGGTGACTCTGAGGTCGCCATATTGACCCCCGCCTGACCGTCTACCGCAATAACGATCTCAAACTCCTTGCGCTCCAGTCGCCGGGACAACATGTCGCGGTTCATCTCGTTATCTTCAACCAGTAATATCTTGCTCATCGTATCTCTTGTTCGGGGTCAGAGTTAGGAATCTACCTGGGATGGCTAGTTAAATATCCCTGATAACCTGCAACATATCCAGCGCAGTAACGATACCGATCAATTTGCTGTCACGGGTAACGAACACGCGATGTATTCTTCCCTTGAGCATGGTTTCCGCCACTTCCTGGACACTGGTCTCTTCACTCACGCTGAATATCATCGGTGTCATGATATCAAGCACCTGTGTGACCGTTTCGAACTGGACATGCAATTCACGCAGCTCATCCCTGTCCATGCGCCGTTCCAGGTCATACAGGTAGACATCATGCGTATCATCCCGGTCCGTGGTATCGTCCGGCAGGCGGCTCTGACGCACGATATCCGTTAGAGAGACGACACCAATCAACTGACCGTCCGCAGCAGTAACGGGAGCGCCGGAGATACCCTTGTCGACCAGGAAATCTGCCAGTTGATCCAGCGACCAGCCGGCCTCCACGGCGAGCAATTCACTCCGCATCACATCGCTGACTGTCATTTTCCTGACTGATTCCTGCGCATCACTCATCCTGTTCTCCTGGTTTCCGGGTTATATAAATTGGTAGATCACAAAGAGGAAAAGTTTATTATATAGCACGATGATACCGCGGGACAGCTATGACCAGGTACCAATGGTCCGGCCCGATTATTCTGTATTACCAGGAGAAGCTTAAATGAACAGTAAGGAGAAGTACGTCTACGCATTTGAAGACGGCGATGGCAGCAACAAAATGCTGCTCGGTGGCAAGGGTGCCAACCTGTGCGAAATGACCCAGATCGGCATCAATGTGCCGCCCGGCTTCGTCATCACAACAGCGGCCTGCCTGTATTATCTGGATAATGCCGACAACGAACTGCCCACCGGGGTTATGGATGAAGTGCGTGCACAAATGCAGGCACTCGAGAAAAAAACCGGCAAAACCTTCGGTACCGGCGAAAATCCCCTGCTGATTTCAGTACGCTCCGGCTCGGCCATGTCCATGCCGGGCATGATGGATACCATCCTCAACCTCGGTCTCAATATCGACACCCTGAAGAGCCTGATTGCGCAGACCGGTAATGAACGTTTTGGCTGGGATGCCTATCGCCGTTTCATACAACTGTTCGGCAAGGTTGCCATGGGTGTATCGGACGAAGCCTTCGATGCCGAATTCGAGGCCGTCAAGGAAAAGGCCGGCGCCAGGGAAGACGTAGCGCTCACCGCCCGCGACCTGCGCGAAATCTCCGACCGTTTTCTGGAAGTGGTCGAGCGCGACACCGGCAAGTCCTTTCCTGACAATCCAATGGAACAGCTGGAAATGGCGGTCAAGGCGGTATTCGATTCCTGGGGGGGCAAACGCGCCGTCGACTACCGGCGCGAGTTCAATATCACGCCGGACATGGCCAATGGTACCGCCGTCAACCTGTGCACCATGGTGTTCGGTAATCTGGGTGAAGATTCCGCGACCGGCGTGGGCTTTACCCGCTATCCCGATACCGGCGAAAACCGGCTGTTCGGCGAATACCTGGTGAATGCTCAGGGTGAAGACGTGGTCGCCGGTATCCGCACTCCCAAGTCGATCGATATGCTGGAAGCGGAAATGCCGGCAATGTACCAGGAGTTGCAGACCCTGCGTGAGCGACTGGAAGCCCACTATCACGAAGTACAGGACTTCGAATTCACTATCGAGAAGGGATGCTTCTACTGCCTGCAGACCCGCAATGGCAAGATGAATACCACGGCACTGGTGCGCACCTCGGTAGACATGACACAGGAAGGTCTCATCGATAAACAACAGGCGCTGCTGCGCATCCAGCCCGACATGCTGGAACAACTGCTTCATCCCCGCCTTAACCCTGCCGCCGTGCACGCACCGGTGGCGCGCGGCCTGCCCGCCTCACCCGGTGCGGCAACAGGTCACGCCATTTTCGATGCCGATCGCGCCGAACAGCAGGGACACGGCGGGCAGCGCGTCATCCTGGTGCGTGAAGAAACCAAACCCGAGGACATCCACGGCTTTTTTGCCTCACAGGGTATTCTGACGGCGCGTGGCGGCAAGACGTCGCATGCGGCAGTCGTCGCGCGCGGCATGGGCAAACCCTGCGTAGCAGGTGCCGAGGGCATTCATGTCGACGTGCAGATGCGCAAGGCCTTTGTCGGTGGACATATCATCAGCGAAGGTGACCTGATTACCCTCGACGGCACCACCGGCGATGTCTACCTCGGTGAAGTGCCGATGATCGAGGCCGAATTTTCCTCGGAACTGGTAACCCTGCTGGGCTGGGCTGATGAAACCGCCCGCCTCAAGGTCATGGCCAATGCCGACACACCACATGATGCCGAACATGCGCTCAAATACGGCGCCATGGGTATCGGTCTGTGCCGTACCGAACGGATGTTCAACGATGTAGAAAGATTACCCGTCGTGATTGAAATGATCGTTGCGGAGAACACTGCCGACCGGCAGGCGGCACTGGACAAGTTGCTGCCGATTCAGCGTGAAGACTTCAAGGGCATTTTCAAGGCCATGGCACCGCGGCCGGTGACCATCCGTCTGCTGGACCCGCCTATCCACGAGTTCCTGCCATCGGAAAATCAACTGGTGGAAGAACTGGATCAGCTGCGTCATCTGCGGGATACCGTGAAGGGCATGACAATCCTGGCCGACGCCGTACAGTTCATGTACAGCGGCCAGGAACAACAACCCGGCGTCGCGTGCCTGACTGACCCGCGCCTGGTCGATGAGGCAATTGAGAAGAAAGATGCCATGCTGAAAAAGGTGCGCGCCCTGTACGAAGTCAACCCGATGCTGGGTCACCGTGGTGTGCGCCTGGGACTGTCTTTCCCGGAGATCTATTCCATGCAGATTTCTGCCGTACTGGAGGCTGCGGCCGAGTGCGGCCAGGAGGGCTTTGACGTGCATCCCGAAATCATGGTGCCACAGGTGTGTACTTCGCAGGAACTGAAACGGGTCAAGAGCTATGTTGATGCCGTGCACACGGTGGTCGAGGATAAATACGGCGTCAAAGTGGACTTCAAATTCGGCTCCATGCTGGAGGTAGTACGTTCCTGCATGCGCGCGGGCAGCCTGGCCGAAGAAGCCGAGTTCTTCTCGTTCGGCACCAATGACCTGACCCAGGCGACCTTCTCGTTCTCACGCGAAGATGCCGAAAACAAATTCCTGCCAATGTATAACGAACTCGGCATACTGCAGGACAATCCGTTCGAGGTGCTGGATATCGAAGGCGTGGGCAAGCTGATGCAACTGGCCGTCGACTGGGGCCGCCAGACACGCCCGGACATGAAAATGGGCATCTGTGGCGAACACGGCGGACATCCTGACTCTGTCCGCTTCTGCCACAGCATTGGCCTGAGCTATGTGTCCTGCTCGGGCCCGCGCGTCCCGGTAGCCCGCCTGGCCGCCGCCCATGCGGCCCTGGCAGATACCGACTGATGGGTGCGTCGCTGCGCT
>DMKK01000082.1 GCA_003454335.1 Gammaproteobacteria bacterium
CTTTTCACGACCGGCGCGTGACTTGTACGGCGACTTCTCATTGGTGCGGCTGTTCCAGCCCGACTTGTAGCGTACAGCCGGCTTCAGCTTGTCGGCCTTGATAGCCACCGCATAGTGGGGCTCGCCCAGTGGCAGCGGCATGTCATACAGCAACTCCATCTTGTCGCCACTGATGTCGATCAGCTGATGGTTCTGCGGATGCAAGGGGCCAACCGGGTTGAAACGATCGATAGCCAGCTTGTTCAGCGCCACCAGGTATTTGCCATCCGGAGCGATGGTATCGCCTTCCATGGTCATCAGGTGGCCGACATTGTAGTGAATCGCCAGCTGGTCCAGCACCTTGCCTTCACAGTAGTCCCACTTGGTAATCATGGAGTCCACATAGATGGAGGTATAAGCCACGCAGTCCTTGGAATCGAACTGGGTGTGCAGCGGACCGAGACCGACATTGACCGACTTGTGCAGCACGTCCTGCAGGGCAATGATCGGAATCCCGTAGGGGTCCTTGCCCTCGAAATTCTTGTCCTTGATGGCCTGCATAATCTTGTCAAAACTGTACACCCAGGTGTGGCTGTCCAGTTTGCCGGATATCACGATCTTGCTGCCATCGGGGGTCACGTCCACGCCGTGCGGACTCTTCGGTTCCGGAATCAGATACAGCAACCCCTCTTTCACCGCCTGGTCCATGGGGATGAGGTACATGCCCTTTAATTTCTCCACCTTGCCGGCCGCGACCAGCTCGGCAGCCTTCTTCCAGTTGGTAACGTGCAGGAAGTCCGTGTCCTTGGAGGAACAACCGGCTTCGAACGGCGGGCGACCGCGTTCACTACCGCCGATGTAGCGTTCCGTACAGAAGGAGTTGGTAAAGCCCCAGCCGGCGGAAGGCCCCTTGCCCGCATCGGAAAGGTCCTGGCTGTAAGGTGGCAGCTCAAAGGTAAACGAGGCGGCAGAATCGAGACGCCCCTTCTCATTGTCAAACTTCCAGTAGGTCAGGCCACCACGGTATTTATCGTTGAATTCCTCCAGCGGCACGAAATCGTCACCGTAGGGTGCCGCATACTGCACGGCTTCCATGACATATTCCGTGTTCGGGGTGACAAAGGCACCGCCGTGGGCGGATTTAAACAGCGGGTTGACGACGATCTGCTTGGTCTCGAAATCGTGCAGATCAATGACGGCGATACGCGGGTTGGCCTTGTCATTGATAAATACAAAGCGGCCATCGTAATCACCGTTGGTCTCGGAAATCGCCGGATGGTGGGTATCACCGAAAGTGATGTCCTTGCCCATGATGCGGCCCTGGGCCAGCACAGCCTTGGATTCGTCATCAAAACCGTAACCCTGCCAGGGCTCGGGGGTAAACACACCGATATACTTGAGAAGACGCATGGACGGAATGCCATACACAATCAGCTGGCCGCTCTGCCCGCCCGAGGCGAATACCATATACTCATCCCGACCGCCGGTCGGGATATAGGTCTTGGCTGCCGCCAGCACATCTTTTTCGGTCAGCCCGCGCGCCTTCATCACATCTTTCAGGGCATCCTGCGACCATGCGCTGGTGACTGATCCCACTGCCAGACCGATTCCGATCAGTACCGACAATGCCTTCTGTTTGATTGGGTTCATTATTTCTCCCTGGTTACTGTTTATTAGAGGTAGACTTTCAGAGCACTCCTCTCTAACCGGAGGCTCTGAAACTGCGACGAATCGTCGCACCCTATCACCCTGACATCCTTGATCCAAGTCAAATTCATTGATAACAACCCTGTCAGCACAGCGGAAATCACTTCATATTTCGATCAGGTGGCCCGGCAGAATATTGACGATTTCATCGCTGAAGGGGTAATGCCGGCTCATACACCGGGTAGCGGACACCGGCCGGAAAAGAGATACACAGCAGGTCCAACAGGCTTCAGGAGCCTGTCGGACTTAGGAGCAATCTACCGCGCTGATGGGTCAGGTCGCACAACCTACCCAGAAAGTCACGTCCTTTTCGAGAAACTCCTGCCATGACATATAGTGGGTACCATCGCAGGAAAATGTCAGGCTGATCAGACCATTGAAGATATTGATCGATGCCGAACGCAGGTACAGGGTTTCATCAGCCATACGCAACTGCCGCATGCTACTTAATACGTCGGCAATCCTGTCTTGCGGAATAAGCGCGTCATCCGGATAGGGATGCTGCGAATACAGCAGGCAAATATCCGGGTCACTCAGCACTTCATGGTCAAAAATATGGTAGCGATACGGATCATCCATGAACCAGACGGTGGCACGACTGCTGGAAAAGTGAATCACGGCCTGAAACAGGCCACGCTCGGTAATCAGGTCCTCGAGAATGGCACAGGCCGGTGACATGTTCAGGTCCATCAGGCTCTCTACGCGGTGCTGCTGGAACACCGTGCCACGAATCGACGGGTCACCCTTGATCTGGCGCCAGTCAATGGGTTCTTCATAGTGCTCGTTAGTGGCAGGCAGATCGCGCAAGTCAAAGTCGGCACCGATAAACCCCAGCATTTCGTTATGCCGGTAGACGACCTGCAAGGCCGTCAGCGATGGCCGGTTAACACGCAGACTCAGGTAGGCATCGGAAAGCAGGAAGCCCCACGGCGGCACGACCTCGTGCATATAAGGACGACTGGAGCGATCACGCCCGTAGTGCTCGGGGAGCAGCCCGCCGATACCGACATTGTCGCTGATCTGTATACCGTTGGTATCCAGTGCATACAGAAACAGGCAATGCGGCACGGAACGGAAACCATCGTTCAGAACAATGTCCATATCTTCGCGCGAACCCCATACCTCCGCGCACTGATCAGCCAGCCTGGCAAGCGGCTTAGACAGCATTTCGGCCAGTGCGACACGCTGGGAATGAATGGCCTGCTTCAGTATCTTGTCCATGCCCGGCAGTATATACGTTGTTGCGTCACAGAATTATGAGGAATGCGCTCCAGCAGATTTTATTTTTCCGGGAATGAACGTCATGTCTCCCGCCGGTCATCAGTCAGGCGATCCTCAATCCGTTGCAGCGTTTGCTCCATAGCCTCAATGCGCCTTACGATATCCTTCAGACGGTAGATTTCCTCGAGCTCTTCCTCTTCGATCTCTATCTCGCCACGCGATACGAAGTAGGCTGAAAAACTGGCAGTCAACAGGGAGAAGAAACCGACTCCAAACAAAATCACGATAGCACCGAACGCCTTGCCCGCCAGACTCTGCGGCACGACATCGCCGTATCCCACCGTCGCTACCGTCACCCAGGCCCACCAGAGACCTTCCCAGACGGTTTCGATACCCGGGTCGATGCCGGCGATGAGCAGCCCCGACATCAGGGTGAACGCCAGCGCCACCAGCAGCGTCGTACCCAGATAATTCCGCGTCAGAATCTTGCGCAGGGTACCCGAGGTATTCAGCAACAACGGGAACATCAGCAGCAGCCTGAGCGTTCGCAAGGCGGCTGCATGGGCTCCACCCCCCCACAGCACGGGCACACCTGCGCCGATAATAAGCAGGTTCATCCAGTTGCTGCGCAGATAACGGCGTTTGTCATCCACCAGGCTGACAAGCACTACCGTTTCAAGCACAAAAAACAGCCAGATACCCCAGTTGGTAATCCGGTCAAGCGTTGCGGGATAAATGCCTTTGGCACTCAGATACCACTCTATCAGTATCCAGGTGGCCAGCAGCATCATTGGCACTTCGAAACGGCTGGCCCAGAGCCGTGCCGCCGGCCGCTCGTCCACCGCGACGCCGCGCAAACCGATCAGTAGAGTGATGATATGACTGGACATGCCTGTTTCAACCGGTGGTCTGTTCGGATTGACGGCTGTACCGTCAGACCCCGGTCGCCACCTTGCGAATAAGTTGCATCAACTGTTCCCGGGAGTATGTACTCTTTTCAAGCACCTGTTCTACCCGGCCACTCAGGATTCGCTGTTCTTCATCGGTGAGATCCTTGGCAGTGAGCACAATCACTGGAATATCCTGCCATTCGGTGTGGGTGCGCATTTCCAGCAGAAAGTCAAAACCGTCCATTATCGGCATCATCAGATCCAGCATAATGAGTGCGGGTCGCATAACCGTCAGCAAATGCAGAGCCTCCCGGCCGTTGCCCGCCTCGATCACCTCCCAACTGGCCTTTTGGAGTATGCGCGTCATCACGTCGCGAGTGTCGACATCATCTTCAACGAGCAACACCGGACCGGTCTCACCGGAGGTGCGAAACACGGAGAGCGTATTGAGTAGCTGCTCCCGGCCTACCGGCTTGGTGAGGTAGTCGGTGGCACCCAGGGAGTAACCCCCGGTCTTGTCATCGCCCATCGTCAACATAACCACCGGCACCTGGTGGAGACGGGGGTCTGCCTTGAGGGCACGCAGCACCGACCAGCAATCCATGTCCGGCAGCATGACATCCAGGGTGATGGCAGCGGGCTGAACCTCATGTGCAATACGCAGACCTTCCTTCGCGCTGGTAGCAGTGATTACTGCAATGCCTTCCTTGCCAAGAGAGCGCTCGATGATCTCCCGAACCCCGGGGTCATCGTCAATCACCAGCACCGTGGTTTCTGATCCAGCCTGCAGGGTCGTTCCCGACCGCACTTCGGCGTCTGCTGGCACGGCCTCAACCCGGGGTTCCAGTGTCGCGTTCCCGGGCAATACCGCAGGCAGATGAATGGTAAAGGTGGACCCCTCACCCGGCTGACTCGTTACCGTAAGGTCGCCACCCAGCAACCGGCAAAAGCGCTTGGAAATAGCCAGTCCCAGGCCCGTACCACCATAATTCCGTGTGGTCGACTCGTCTGCCTGACTGAATTCCTCGAACACATGATCGAGCTTGTCTTTCGGAATACCAATACCGGTATCACTGACCGCGAATGTCAACCAGTCCGCACCACCGACCGGTGCGCGCTTCACACTCAGCGTGACCTCGCCCTCATGGGTAAACTTCGCAGCATTGGACAACAGGTTAAACAGCGACTGCCGAATCTTTGTCAAATCCTGGTGTGCGATGCCCAGGTGCTCGCCGCGCTCGACCCCGAGCCGGTTGCCGTTCTTGTCGATCAAGGGCCGGGCGGTGGCAATCACCTCATCGAGCAGGGTGCCCACGTCGATGTCCTCGGCAAAGGCCTCCATCTTGCCGGACTCGATCTTGGACAGGTCAAGCACGTCGTTTATCAGTGCCAGCAGGTGGGTGCCTGCCTGATTGATCTTCTTGAGGTCCGGAATGAAATCTTCCTGCCCCAGGTCTTCTGCCTCTTCCACCAGCATCTCGCTATACCCGAGGATGGCGTTCATCGGTGTGCGTAACTCGTGGCTCATGTTAGCCAGGAAGGCACTCTTGGCCCTGTTGGCAGCGTCGGCGGCGTCTTTGGCACCGGCCAGGGCCTGCTCCGCCCGTTTGCGTTCAAGAATTTCACGGCCGAGGCGGCGATTCCAGACAGCGACGAAGATGACAACCAGCAAGGCACCACCAATGACCGGTGCAACCCAGGCGATAACGCTCTTCCAGTCCAGCCCATGCGCTATCCAGCGATCGGCAATGGCCTCCAGGGTATCCGGGGGTATCGCGGCCATACCCCCATCGATCAATGTAAGCAGCCTGGTATTACCTGCGAGGACAGCAGCGTGGACCGCTTCTGTGAACAGCACGTCCCCCTGCTGCGCAGCGCCAGTAATCCCGAGCCGGTTCAGGGCAAACGTCATCTCCGGCACCTCGGCGACGGCGGCTCCGACCTCTTCCAGCAGCAGCCCTGTCAGCAGGCCATCGATGTCTGCGTAACTGACTATCTGTTTGCCCGGGTACTTTCTGCCCAGATATTCTTCCTGAAAGGAGTCGTTAATGGCGCCAACGCCGACATCGGCAAGCGCATCGAGTGACACCACATCCCCCGTGCCCGTTTTGAAATAGACCGCCGTCTCTATCTCGAGGAAGGGCGCGGAAAAACCCAGCCATGCTTCCCTCTCCCTGTTCCTGAACAGACCGGAATGAACATCTGCCTCCCCGGATTTGATCCCGCCAAGCGTGTCTGCCCATTTGGTGGCACGAAACTCGACGTCCCTGCCAACCTGCCTGGCCCATTCACGCCAGAGATCGACGAGGTAGCCACCGGGTTTGCCGTCGACACCAATGTTTGAAAATGGTGCATAGTTACCGGAGATGGCAACGATGATCGCGTCTGATGTCTCGTCGGGCATTCCCGACACCCAGCGCCGCGCGATCCGCCGGCGCTCATCCGAAGAAATGAGGGCCATACCCTGGTTAATGAGTTCCAGCATTTCGGCATTGCCTTCGCCGGAGGCAACGAACCAGTCGTTCTGGTACAACGGTGCTGACTGGTCGTAACGGAACTTTGCCAGCAGCCCGGCCTGGGCCAGATGAAACAGCCCTGTTGGCGTATCAGCGGCAAACACCTTGAGTTCGCCGGACCGGAGTCTTGCCATGATATCGCTGTAGTCCGGAAAACCGACGACGGCATTCGGCGTGACCCGCGCCTGCAAATAGCCCTCTACGAAATCCTTTGCAAGCACCCCAATCCGGTAAGCCGAAAGTTTGCCAAGATCATCGGGGACCCCGATCGAATTGTGATAAAAGACATGGGTATCTGTCTTGGTCAGCGCTGCACCGTAATCGAGGAAGCGGTCCCGCTCTGCATTGAAGAACAGCCCGGCATGCGCATCCACCTTGCCGTCCCGCACCAGGGCCAGCGTTTCGTTCCACGTTGCTGCAGTGAAGTCAACGGCGATGCCGGTTTTCTCGGACCACAGCTTCCAGTAATCGATGATGATCCCGTTGGGCTCACCACTTTCATCAGTATATTGAAACGGGATACTGTCGATCGAGTAAACCACCGAGATGCGCCCGGGAGTGGCAGCAAGCAACGGGAGTGGCAGCAGACATATCAGCAACAAGCGGGTGGCATACCGGGCCACCGCTGTAATCGTGTCGCAGGTATTGCAGGCTACATTCATCCTTGGCTACTCGTCGGGATCACAAACCGGGGTCAGAACAAAATGGCACTTACTTAGAGGTATCGTCAGTAAAAACCTGTAATTAGCCAC
>DMKK01000044.1:0-16725 GCA_003454335.1 Gammaproteobacteria bacterium
GGCGATTGATTTCATGGTTCGCATGAGCGGGCGTGATCTCAGGATCCTGAAAGTATGGGACGAGCAGGACCTTCCGGCGATTGCTTACCAGGCGCAGGCGCGGTTGCACACGGTTGACGGTCAGCACCGTATCGATGACTTCAATCTCGTGACGCCCAGGGGTGCGCCGCTGGATGTGCGGAAAACGGGTTCGGTGGACAAGGTCAGCTTCCTGCCGGCATTCAGTATGGAAGGTATTCAGATCGATGTCAGAGCCACGGCAGACGACGTTGCCAGCCTCAATACACTCTTCAAGCTGGGTAATATGGTCCCGGCTATCGGTCCGCTTGAGCTGCGCATGCTGTTCAGCGGTACTGACACAAAATTGCTTATCAGTGACCTCACGCTAGACGCAGGTCAGGAGGATGCCTTGCGGGTAGCGGCAACAGGCCGTGTCGGGCATATCAGTGCCGGGAACAAGTGGCGCCTGGAGGATACGGATCTCGATATCACGGCGCGTTCCTCCAGCAGCCAGGCACTGGCAGCGGTCTACGGGTACCACATGCCGCCACTGGGTCCACTTTCTGCAAGGGCCAGCATCAGGGGCAGGGACAAGACTGTAGGGCTAGAGGCCATGCAGATAATAGTCGGCGATGCTGACAGGCCGGAGCTGACAGCCACCGGCTCGATCGGAGACTTATATACAGTCAGCAAGGTCCGCGTAGAGGCACAGCTGAACCTTGACGGACATGATTTTGCGCGGCTTGCGGGCAACCAGGAACTGCCTGATCTGGGAGCGCTGACCGGTACTATGCTTGTTTCGGACAGTAACGGGGCGCTGGGTATTGATTCGCTGCATATCGAGAGCACCAAACAGGATCTCCTCGCCCTGAAACTGGATGGCCGCTTTGACGATTTCAACAAGCCTGAAACCCTTGAGATCAATGGCAAGGCAACCGCCAGGGATGCCAAACTGTTCTGGGGGCTGTTTGGTCTGCAATGGCCCGGACACGGGCTTATGGAAATAGCGGCGCAGCTTACCCGGGTGGATGGTGGCAACCGGTTCAAGGCAACCGCGACCTCGGGTAAGGAAAAGATAGATATGCTGCTCAATGCAGATTTCCAGACCAGCCCGCCACAGATCAAAGGCAAAATCACGGCGCAGAATTTCTTTCTGCCGGATGCGGCCGAGAAAAAAAGGGAGCAAATAGCCAGGGAACGTGGCGAGAAAGTGAAAACAACGCAGCCAGTGTTTTCGCGACAGCCAATGGATCTGGACTGGATGAAGCTGGCGGATGTGGATCTGTCCGTCGACATCCAGTCCTTCGATCGTGAAAATTCGGAGGCCTTGTCTGCAAATTTCAGCATGGCCCTGCAGTCAGGTCTTCTGTCTATAAAACCCGCTATCCTGGTCTATCCGAAAGGCCAGGCCGATCTGGATTTACAGTTCGATGCGAGTGATCAGCCGAAATTCAGTTTCAGTCTGTCGGGTGAGAATCTTGATCCCTGGCGAGGGCTGGACGTCTATGAGCCGGAGTCCAGGGCGGAGTTTGATGCAACTGATGCCACGCTCAATGTCAACATGGCGCTGACCAGTTCGGGTAACAGCTGGCATGACATGGCCGCCAATGCGCAGGGCGATTTCCATGTGACCCTGAAGCATGGACAGATCAGTCAGTCGAAATTAAACCTGCTGTATGTGGATATTGTCGGCTGGGCGTCCGACCAGGCGAAACGACGCTATGACAAGGTCAACTGTGCTATTGCGGATTACAGTATCCGCCAGGGCCTGGTAACGACCAACGCCTTCTTTATGGATACCGACAATATTACCATTGCCGGAGAAGGAACGGTTGACCTCGGCAGGGAACAGGTCGATTACACCTTCATACCCAGAAAGAAGAGCCGGCTCATTCTCAAAGCCGAACCGGTGCACATCAAGGGGGCTTTAAACGACCCGTCGATTGAGGCAATCCCCGTTAAGTCAGCCGCCTTGACCTTTGGCACACTCATCTTCGCACCCTATGTCTTCGCCGGTATGGTTGCGGCTGATTACGTACATGACAAGCTGGATGACAGTGACGGGGATGCATCGATCTGTGCGCAGTATGAGAAAGATCTGAGGAAGGCCCGTGACAAGGAGACTCGCAACAAACAGTCAGGAACAAATGACTAGCCCCTCCACGCTGCGTCACACGGCAGGTTCTTCGGTCGCGCATCACTGATAGTGACGTGATTGCTGCATTAACCTGATGCAAATCTTTACCAGCAGGTGTTGGTAGTACCGTGCGGGTCTTGCGGTCAAACAGCCGGGCACCGATATGGTTTTCCAGCATCTGGATATTGCGGGTCAGGGTTGGCTAATATTCAGAGCCTGTGCGGCCCGGGCAAAATTCCGGTGCTCGACGAGCATGAGCGCGTTGCGTAGCAGGCGGGCTTCAGCCATGCGTTAAACGCATCTTCCAGGTCGCCAATTAGCACCAGTGAGACGCTCCCCGGGTGGTGGCCTGCAGGGCCGTCCGGGGGAGTGGACATAACACACAATTATTAGCGGGTACGCGGAGCTCCTGAAGCGGCCGTATTCCCAACAAACAAACAGCAGAGGTAATCACCATGAACTACTTCAAGAAATTTGGTGTGGCACCGGGCAGCAAGATCGCTCTCGGCAAGGTCGATGCCAGTTTCAAGGATCAGCATGAATCGCATGAGCACGCGTTGCCGGAGATCGAGGCGCACAGCCAAAAGCTGCATGACCTGCAGTACCTGATGTACGCGGAAGGCAAGCGTTCACTGCTCATCTGCCTGCAGGGACGCGACGCCGCCGGCAAGGACGGCACCATTAACCATGTGCTTGGGGCCATGAATCCCCAGGGCTGCCCGGTCACGGGCTTCAAGGTCCCCTCCAGGGAGGAAGCAGCACATGATTTCCTGTGGCGCTATCACAAGGCGACGCCGGCCAGGGGGCAGGTGGCTATTTTCAACCGCTCCCATTATGAAGATGTACTGATTCAGCGGGTACACAACATGGTGCCGAAGAGCGTCTGGTCCGGGCGTTATGAACACATTAACAACTTCGAGAAGATGCTCCATGACAACGGCACCCACATTCTCAAGTTCTATCTGCACATCGACGCCGAGGAGCAACTGGAGCGCTTCAAGATGCGCATCACCGATCCTGCCCGTCACTGGAAGATCAGCGACGGAGACTACGCGGAACGCCCATTCTGGGACGCCTACACGGAAGCCTTCGAAGAGGCGATGAGCAAGTGCAGCACCAGTCATGCCCCCTGGTTCATCATTCCCTCGAACCACAAATGGTTCCGCAATCTCGCCATATCGAAGATCGTCAGCGAGGCGCTGGAGGCCATGGATATGAAGTTCCCGGAACCGACGGTCGACATCAACGAGATCAAGCAGAAGTACCACGCCATCGTGACAGAGGAAGGGGACGGTGAACAGGCCGAGCTTGAGGAGCAGGTGAACAGCGGGAAGGGAAAGCAAGAGAAGCAAGGCAAAAAAGGCAAGAAGGGCAAGAAGGCCAAGAAGGGTAAGAAGGGCAAGTAAGTGTAACTGCAATGAGCGGTAATCAGGCCCTGCAACCATGACGTTAATGCGTCATACAAGTTCCCTGCTCGCACTGAATGTCACCCGGACGCGGGTGACGGTGCTGGGATTCAACCTGACGATCATCGCGCTCATATCGGTGGTTAAAGTCGCGCAGCCAGCTGCCAATGATAAATGCCGTGTTCGCCGTGCCGGGCGTGTTTCACGACCTACATAAAGCGTATTGGCTTAGTACGTATAATTAGTTAAATAATAGCTCTATTGTTATAATAATTCCGTATTGGATTGTGCTTTAGAAGCGATAGCAAGGTCGTGTAGCAATGTGTATGAAACTTCAAGCGTGTTTGATCTCACTTTAAATATGAACAGGAAAGACTTCATGCCAGGAAAATCCAGATATCAGCTGTGCAGGGTAATGACATTCCTGGCACCATTATTCACCGTCACTGTGCTGTCAGGGGGGTGTACCACACTCGGTCCCGACTTCGTCAAGCCGGAGGTGGCAGAGGAAACTACCTGGCTGGAACAGAATCAGGAGATTTCCAGTACCCCGCAGGAGCAGACGGCCTGGTGGAAGATCTTCAATGATCCGGTGCTGGATACCCTGGTCGAGACAGCCTATGCGCAGAACCTGTCACTGCAGATTGCCGGCTTGCGTATTTTTGAAGCCCGTGCGCAATTGGGGATTGCTGTGGGTTTGCAGTACCCGCAAACGCAAACGGCAGGGGGTTCGGCAAGCGCCGTCGGACTCAGCGAAAACAGCCCTAACTACAATTCACAGGCTGATGACAGCTTCAATGTTTATGATGCCGGTTTTGATGCGGCCTGGGAAGTGGATTTCTGGGGCCGGTTCCAGCGCGGGATTGAAGCAGCAGATGCCAACCTGTCGGCAAGTGTTGCCGATTATGACAACGCCCTGATCAGCCTCACGGCTGAAGTGGCCAGGGTGTATGTCAATATCCGTACTCTGGAAGAGCAGCTGAAAATCGCGTATGAGAATATCGAGCTGCAAAAGAAAAGCCTGAATATTGCCAGTGTGCGCTTCAGAAACGGTGCGACCACCGAACTCGATGTGCAACAGGCAAAGACGAATCTGGCAGACACCCGGGCCCAGGTCCCCGTATTAAAAAGACAACTGCGCCAGGCCAACAACGCGCTCAGTATTTTAATGGGCATGCCGCCGACTGAATTGAGCGGCGTCCTGGGTGAATCGGGAACGATCCCGGAGGCACCGGACCAGGTAGCCGCGGGTATCCCGACAGAACTGCTGCGCCGACGGCCGGATGTGCGCCAGGCCGAATTGCAGGCTGCCAACCAGAGTGCCTTGATCGGTGTTGCGGAAACCGACCTGTATCCGCGCTTTTCACTGCTGGGTTCCATTGGCTTCCAGACCAGTGACACCGGCAACAGTAGCGCCAGTGACATGTTTGACTCCGACAGCCTGGGCTACTCGGTCGGTCCGGCCTTCAGCTGGAACATCCTTAATTACGGGCGCCTCAGGAACAATGTCCGCGTCCAGGATGCCCGCTACCAGCAGACGATTGTGAATTATCAAAATACGGTGCTGAGGGCCTACCAGGAAGTGGAAGATGCCATGGTCGGTTTTATCCAGGCAAGGGAAGAGAGTAGCATCCGTGCAGAAGGCACACATGCAGCCAAACGCTCAACCGAGATTTCCAACATCCAGTATCGCGAAGGGGCCGTTGACTTCCAGCGTGTCATTGACTCGGAGCGCGCTCTGGTAACGCAACAGGACCTGTGGACCCGGGCACGTGGCGATATTTCCCTGAATCTCATCGCCATGTACAAGGCGCTCGGCGGTGGCTGGCAATTGCGTGAAGGTCATAGTTTTATCTCCGAGGAAAATCGCAAGGCCATGGAAGATCGGACCAACTGGGGTGATTTGCTGGAACCGGAAGAACAACCGGAACAACTATCGGAACAATAATAAAGCCCGGCGGATTGATGGGTACGGTCGTTCTCGCGCATCCATGTGCTCCGCGACACCCGGACTATCCTGTCCATCGTCGCGTTGCTCCTTTACCCATCCTGCGGCCTTACGAATATTGTTGGCTTATCTGCAGGATGGGTAAGGCGCAGCGTACCCGTCCCCGGAATCAGTTGACCGCAATATTTCACAAGAGAGGACAGATCAATGGCAAAGAAACACAAAAAATCCGCAGCAGCAAAATCGGCAGGTGGTGACAAGCCGCAGAAGCTCTCCAGAAAGGCCTACGAAGATGAGCTGGAGAAGTTGCAGGGCGAACTCGTCAAGCTGCAGTTCTGGGTGAGAAAGACGGGCGCGAAGGTCATTCTTGTCTTCGAGGGCCGGGATGCGGCCGGCAAGGGCGGTGTCATTAAACGCATCACGGAGCGTGTAAGTCCACGTGTGTTCAAGGTGGTTGCGCTGCCGGCACCGACAGAGCGCGAGAAGACCCAGTTGTATATGCAGCGCTATTTAAACCATTTTCCGGCGGCAGGGGAAATTATTCTGTTTGATCGCAGCTGGTACAACCGTCTCGGGGTTGAACGTGTCATGGGTTTTTGTACCGACCATGAGTATGAGCGCGCTGTTAAAATGACTCCGGCGTTCGAACGTGTGATTCTCGAGAATGACATTATCCTGATCAAGTACTGGTTCGACGTGAGCATGGATGAACAGCAGCGTCGCTTTCAGGGTCGTATTGATGATGAGCGGAAGAAATGGAAACTGAGCCCGATGGATACGGAATCCTACAGCCGCTGGTATGACTATTCACGTGCCCGGGATGCCATGTTCGAGGCCACCGATACGGATTTCTCCCCCTGGCATGTTGTGCCCTCCGATAGCAAAAAGAATGCGCGTCTGAATTGCATATCCCATCTGCTCGGCCAGATTCCCTACAAGGAGTTGCCGCGACCCAGAGTGAAACTGGGCAAGCGTAGCCTGAAGAACAAGTATGACGACAAGGCCTCGCTCGAGGGCCGTCGCATCATCCCCCAGAAGTATTAACCAGGTTGTTGCACTCTTATATTATTGCGGGTGGGTATTATTGTGGGAGCGCCGTTCCCGGCGCGATTCGCGGCGAGGACGCCGCTCCCACAGGATGGCTCCGGATTCGCGCCGGGGAAGCTTCCGCGTCCTGCTCACGCCCCTCACCTCACCTATCCCTGTAGGCGACGGCGCTCCTGCAAGAATGATTGGTTAAAAACGTTCAACTGCCCATTGATCCCAGTTGATCTGCTTCATACTGTCACCCAGTTCTTTCATGGCCTCCAGCAGACTCTGGGTACTACCAAACACAGCATAGAGATTGCGCAGGGCCTGGTCGTCAAAATCGTCAGGGACCTTGTTCAGCCGTTGTTCCATTTCCGCCAGCAGCGTTGCCCGGGTACTCCATTCCTTTACCAGGGTGTCCGTCCGCTCCAGTCGTGCCCATTTTTCAAATACCTTGCTTATGCGCCCGCGCCATTTTTCGTTAAATGCCTCCAGCGAGTGCATTAGCTCGGGAGATTCGGATTCTGCTGTCGTAAAACTTGCCTCCAGAGTCTGCAGTCGCAGGCGCACTGATTGCAGACTGTCTACCAGGCGCTGAACCTTTTCTTCTGTGTTGTCCGGAAACAGCGCGTAGTCCAGACTCTTCTCTATACTCAACAGCTGCGCGGAGATCGGCAGGATCGCTGTTTCGAATGCCCGCTTTCTGCGCTTGCGTCCACGACCTTGCTGCCGTGGTGAATGCAGACGGAAGTCATTAATAATCCGGGCACTGCCGGCCAGAAAATGGCGCACACTGCGCAGCAGGACTTTTTCCGGATGCATGGGACTTAACAGTCTGTGGGCAACGACCACGATGCTGATGCCAAGCAGCATCACCAGGCCGGTTGTGACCAGCGCGATAAACGAGTAGTTCTGCTGGTTATTAATGTCGACCATCATGACAAACATGGCCAGCGGGCCAATCTTCAGTATGGGGGAACGGCCACCCAGATAACCGAATACAAAGGTGTATATAAAGATGAGGGCAAGCAGGCCGAACCCGGAATCCAGTGTGGGCATGAGAAACATGTACACCGGTGCAACGGCAATAAACATACTGAGCAGCAGTACGATCAGCAGGCCAAACAGGTTGGCCGGCGCCATCACCATCATGAGTCCGAAAATAGCGCTCATCATCGGAATGGCGGGGCCACCCGGCGGGTTGACGTAAACCCAGAATGCATAGCCAATGCCCCAGCAAATTGCCGGAAACAGGGCCTTGAGCAGCCGGTCGGGGTTCCAGGCAGACGGTTGAAAGGGGTCGGTTATTAATGCGTAATTTTGTAACTTGCTGCCTGGATCAAGGTTTGCCAGTACCCGCAGGGTTTGCAGCAGTTCGCGACTGCTACGGTCGAGTATGTGCAGTTGCGCGACAAGGTTCATCAGGGTGGCTTGCTGGAAATGGGGCAGGTCCTTGCAGGTCTTGTCAGCCTCCAGTACAAGTTCTGTCAGCAGGGCCGCGTCATCCGGGTCGGGTTCAATAACGTCGGTCTTTTGTTCCTTCCACAGCATGCGGCCGCGTGCCAGTCGCTGGCTCAGAGTGTCCAGTGCAGCTTCGAGTCCGGGAAGCAGTGTGTTCAGATCCAGTTCGCGACAGTCGTTGATACTCTCACGCCACAATTCCTGGGCGTTGCCAAATACCCGCAGGTTGGTGCGCAGCATTTCCCAGCTACGTTTCTTCGCCGCCGCTTTGGGGGTATCAGAGTAAGCAGCCTCCAGCGTCGCCAGTAGTTGCTGGTACTCCCCGGCGAGTCGGGTGCGCAGTTCCGCTGCCTCGGCCGGCACCGATCCGGTTGAGAGTTGCCGGCGATATTGTTTGAACAACGCCTGCATTCCTTCCCAGAGCTTCTGTCCCTGCTGTTGCAGGGCTGCTCCTGACGTACGTGGCCAGAGCAGCATGCTGACGACGGTAAACAGCAGCACGCCGGCAGCGGTTTCCAGGAAGCGGGTGGTGGCAAAGTGGAAGGCCGTATCGACACGCATATAACTGGAAGACCAGACGGCGACGGCCAGCATGCCGGCATTGAACCAGGTATCACCCTGGCGGGTGGTCTGTAAAAAGTAACCGACGAACACCAACCATATAGCGGTGGCCAGCAGCATGCCGAGAGGGGACTGCGAGAACCAGGACAGCAGCACAAAGCCGGCAAGTGCGCCGAGACCGGTGCCGGCAACGCGCATGATGCCCTTGTTGAGGCTGGCACCGCTGGTCGAAAGGCTGGTGACGACAATTGCCAGTGCCCCGAACTTCGGCATGTCCCAGTCCATGTAAAGTGACAGCCAGTAAAACAGCATCAAACTGAGTGCCAGCTTGAAGGCTTCCTGCAACTGGATCTTCTGGGTCATTATGGGTCAGGCAATATCTGCTGTGTCTTGATGTGAATTGTTGATGGGTACGTTACGCTTTACCCATCCTGCGTTGCTGTATCTTCCTGCGCATGGCCGTTCCGTAGGATGGGTAAAGGAGCGTAGCGACGTACCCATCACAGATATTCAGCGTGCCGGCTCGGCATCCGTCATGACAAAAACAGATGCCGTGGTGCCAACACGCAAATCCACCTCTTCGGGTACATGGGTCAGGCGAATACGTACCGGTATGCGTTGTGCCAGGCGGATCCAGTCAAAGCTGGGATTGATGGCAGGCAACAGATCTGCCGCCGGGGCCCCGTCCTGCTGGGCAATACCCCAGCCCATGCTTTCAACAATGCCTTCCAGTGGTGCATCCGGCCAGGTCATCAGTTTAATGACCACCTTGTTGTCCGGGCGGATGTGCTCTATCTGGGTCTCCTTGAAATAGCCGTGCACCCAGAAGCTGTTGATATCAATCAGGGCCAGTGCCGGCTGGTTGGCAACCGTTTGGCTGCCATACCGTAGCAGCAGGTTGGTGACATAGCCGTCTACCGGTGCCCGCACCTCGGTAAATTCCAGGTCCAGTTTGGCGGCATGCAGGTTGGCTACGGCAACGTCTACATCGGCTGTAGCGACCAGCAAGTTGTTCTCCTTCCTGACCAGGGCCTGTTCTGAAATGGCGCCCTTGTCTTTCCTGCTCAGGTCCCTGGCGCGTTTGGCCTGGTCCTGTTTGACCAGTTCTGATGCCTGCGCCTGCTTGAGCTTGGCCTCGGCCTGTTCTACGGCCAGTTTATAGGTGCGCGGATCAATTCTGAACAGCAGGTCTCCCTTTGCTACCAGCTGGTTATCGTGGAGCGGCAGTTCAACAATCGGACCGCCAACCCGCGGGGTGATTTTGATGATTTGCGCGCGCACATGGCCGTCCCGGGTCCACGGCTGGAACAGGTATTCCCTGAACATGCCGGCCAGGACCATTCCCGCAACAACGACTGCGCCAAGCGTGATGAGATAACGCATGATAGTGGCTATACCTTTACTCATTCTGTTACCTTTTGGTCTTGCCCCCTTTCCCTTCGGGCGAAGGCTGGGGAGAGGGGGGCTTTAATAAAACAACTTTTTATACAGGAATAATAAACAAGCCCACGACCCGCGTGCACACCACCGCCAGCGCGATGAAGAACAGCGGCGGATGCCAGATGAAACGGGTCAGGTTAAACCGGTTCAGCAGTTTGGCAATGACCCCGGCCAGCAATACCCCCAGCAGGACGGTAAACATGATTGGCGGAAAGTAAATGCCGCCAATCGATATTTCCATGGGTATGTTTGCTGAGTTCATGTCGTTGTCACGCCGGCGTTACCAGTCAGGACTTCTCCACAGGTCAGTATCCGGTTCGTGCGCAGGGGGCTTGTCATGTGTTGTTTCCAGCAAATCACCCCAGTCGGTTCTTTCACTCATTTCCTCGCGTACAGCAGCGGGTATAAAATCATTGCCAAGGCGTACTTCCCAACCACCACCCAGTGCCTTGTAAAGTGCAATAAGGCTGGTCGCAATGTTCCCCCGGGTTACTGCGTAGGCATCCTGCTGCGAGGCCAGCGAGCGGGTCGCATCCAGTACGCTCTGGTAAAGGCTGACACCCTCTGTGTATTGCAGCATGGAAAGGTCTGCAGAGCGTTTCGCGGCGGTGGCGCTCTGCTGACGGTATCCGGCCTCTACCCCGGAATGTACGAAACTGCTGATGGCATTTTTTACTTCAGCGGCTGCACCCAAAACGACGTTCTCGTAATTGGTCAGCAACTGCTGGAAGCGGGCATCCTGAACGCGCACCTGGTTCTTTAGCCGGCCATAGTTCAGTATCTTCCACTGGAAAGACGGGCCGGTCGAGAAGCTCAGGTTGTTTGAATCGAACAGGTCACCGAGATCGTCATTACCGGCATCATTGACGTTCCAGCCGATGGAGCCAAACAGGGTGAAGCTGGGCAGCAGTTCTGCATCGGCAACACCGATCTGGGCGGATTGTGCCGCTGCCTGCAGTTCTGCCTGTTTGATGTCCGGCCGCCTGCGCAGCAGGTCTGCCGGTATGCCGGCCGCCACTTCGGCCGGGGCAGTGGGTATGCCGCTCGCGGTGCCGAGTATCCCGTTCAGGTCCTGGGGCAGCATGCCCATCAATATGCTCAATGCATGCTGCGCCTGCTCAAGCGATATCAGCAGATTGGGGACCGATGCCTGGGTATTGCGCAACTGGGTGGTCGCCTGCTGCATGTCCAGTTCCGTGACAGCGCCGGTTTCAAACTGGTTGGTGGTTAATTCCAGCGAGCGTTGCTGGAGGGTGGTGTTTTCCCTGGCCAGTCTGATGCGTTCTTCCAGGGTCCTGATCAGGACGTAGTTCCTGGCAACTTCTGCCGTCAGGGTAACCAGTACATCATCATAGCTGGCGATGTTGGCAATCAGGTTGGCGTCTGCAGATTCTATGCCGCGCCGGAATTTTCCCCAGAAGTCCAGTTCCCAGCCAGCATCAAAGCCGGTGCCTGCCTGGCTGAAATACTTGTCTGTGAAAGGGGTTTCCTTGCCGCGGTTGTAACTGTAGTTACCCGATACGCTCTGGCTCTGCGGGTACAGGTTTCCGGTGACGATGCCAAGTAGCGCCCGCGCCTCGAGCACCCTGAGGCCGGCTATCTGCAGGCCAAGATTTTGTTCATAGGCAGTTTGCACCAGCTTGTTGAGCACCGGGTCATTGAAGATCTTCCACCATTGACTGTCGGCCGGTGGCTGACGGGTGATGCCCGGGGTTTCACCGGCGGTCCACTGGTCTGCCACGGTCGCCTCGGGCGTTTTGAAGTCAGGGCCCACCATGGCGCAGCCGGCAGTGAGGCTGGCAATGATCAGCGGTAAGCCTCGTGTTGCCCGCTGCAGTTGCCTGTGCAGGCCCGATTTACAGGAATAAGTCGTCATGGATATTCATAATGCTACACTTGCGCCACACGAGTCGGAACCGGAATAGCATCATTGTCACATATTACCAAAGAAAATAATTTTGTTTATCTGGCGGCCGGCCTGGTGCTGATGCTGTTTATCGGCGCGCTGCTGGAATATATTCCGGGCGACATTGGTCCGATAATTATCCAGGCAGCAACAGTAGCGGCGCTGCTTATCGGTGCCTGGGGTATAAAGGGGAGTCGCTCCCGGTTTGTTACCAATATTGCCTTCGTGCTGGTGATGCTGCTGTTGATTGTCGGTGGCCTGGTACTGGACAGGGCCGGATTCCGTTATACACACCTGTTGCTGCTGCTGTGTTTCTTTATCTGGATGACCTGGTTGGTGGCAGACCAGGTATTGTTTACTGGCGGGATTACCAGCAATGATATCGTTGGCGCTATCTGTATCTATATGATGCTGGGCTTGATCTGGGCAGTACTGTACCTGTTTCTTGCGGAGATCGTACCGGGTGCCTTCAACGGCCTTCCCCAGGCACCGTGGCTTGATAATTTTTCGGCCGCTATCTACTTCAGCTTTGTGACGATTACCACGCTGGGCTATGGCGATATTTCACCGGCACTGCCACTGGCCCGTTTTCTCGTCTACATGGAGGCGATTGTCGGGGTGTTTTACATGGCGATACTGGTAGCCAGTTTGATTGGTGTGCGCATGTCTGATCGTGAAGCAGAAAAAAAGCAATGAGCACGGCAAATTTGAAACCGTATTCTTACAGTTACAGGAGCAATCATGAGTAATTCTTCCCGGTCTGATGAGGACAAGGCATTTCATGCAAGAGCGATGGATGCAGCCATTCGCATCAGCCTGCTGGCACTGCTGGTATTGTGGTGCTTCCAGATCGTCAAGCCATTTATCATGCCGGTGCTGTGGGGTGCCATCATGGCGGTGGCCATTTATCCGCTGTTTGTAAAGGCCTATACCGCGTTTGGAGGGCGGCAGAAACTGACGGCTACCCTGATTACACTGCTGGCACTGACTATCTTGATAGTGCCCACAGTAATGCTTTCAGGTTCGATGGTTGAAAGTTCGAAGGCACTGGCGACAGATATCGAGGCCGGTACCCTGACTGTTCCACCTCCCTCTGACAGGGTAAAGGACTGGCCGTTGATAGGGGAGAAATTGCACGGCGCCTGGTCGCTGGCTTCCACCAACCTGGAGGGGGCCCTGGAAAAATTCACACCACAGGTAGAGGCTATCGGTAAGTGGTTTTTGTCTGCGGCGGCCGGTGTGGGTGGCGGGGTACTGATGTTTGTTGTCTCCATTATTATTGCCGGTGCATTTCTGGTGTATGGGCGCAGTGGCAGCCAGGCGATGGAAACTATCGCTGCTCGGGTCATGGGGAAGAAAGGCGGTACGGAGTTCGTTGAGCTTGCCGGTGCCACTATTCGCAGTGTTGCCCAGGGTGTCCTGGGTGTGGCACTGATCCAGTCAATACTTGCCGGTATTGGCATGCTGGTGATGGGTGTGCCCTATGCGGGGGTCTGGGCAGGACTGGTATTGTTACTGGCGATCATCCAGTTACCCCCCCTCCTGGTTCTTGGCCCGGTTGTTGTGTACGAGTTTTCGGTAGCGGAAACCGTACCGGCGGTGATCTTCATGATCTGGAGCATGATAGTCAGTGTGAGCGACAGCTTTCTCAAACCGCTGTTCCTGGGGCGCGGCATGGATATCCCCATGCTGGTCATCCTGCTGGGCGCGATTGGCGGCATGATACTTTCAGGCATCATCGGTCTGTTTGTCGGGGCAGTGGTACTTGCCGTGGGGTACTCATTATTTGTGGTATGGCTTGACCAGGAGCAGCATGATTCGGAAGAGCAGGCGTCTGCCGAAGGCTGACCCGGATCGCGGATGCAAAGCTTCCGCATCCTGCTCGCGCCCCTCACCTACGATGTACAAGGATGTACAAGTGTCACGAGAGGGNNCGTAGTGACCATCCCTGTAGGCGATCCGCTGCTGCAGTTACAGCAATAATGAACAATCACTGGCCAATCAAGCGGTGCTGGTTCCATGCCGCACTATTTTTCATCGCGATGCTATGCAGCATGCAAATGGCCTGTTCATCAGTGCCGCCGGCTAAAGAGTTGCCGGTTCAACCGGGTATTCCACCTGCCATTGTCAGCAACCCAATACTGAAGGTGATGACGCTCAATCTCGCGCATGGCAGGAAAGACGGGATCAACCAGTTTTTCAAGAGCGCAGCGACGATACGTCACAACCTCGAAGAGATTGCGGCCTTTCTTGACCAGCGCGGCGCGGACGTCATTGCCTTGCAGGAAGCAGACGCGCCCTCATTCTGGAGTGGCAGTTTTGACCATGTGGCACTGCTTTCCGGGCAGGCGGGCTACCCGGCCTTTGAGAGCAGCAATCATGCCAACAGCTGGTTTTTCAGCTATGGGACGGCGCTGCTATCGAAGGTGGCTTTATCCGGTGTCGTGCACCACACCTTCAAGCCTTCGCCACCGACCATGAACAAGGGCTACACCCTGGGACAGATTGCGTGGCAAGCGGGTGCCGGCGCCGTGGTATTGATTGACATTGTCTCCGTGCACCTGGATTTTTCGCGCAAGTCCGTCAGGGAACAGCAGTCTGCAGAACTCAGCGAAACACTTGCCGGCCGGGGTAACCCGATGATCATTATGGGGGATTTCAACAGTGACTGGTTCGCTGATGAGCAGGTTGTCAGGGCGCTGGCAGAGCGTTCCGGCCTGCACGTGTACCGGCCGGATGCAGGAGACCTGGCGACCTATTCAGGTACCAAACGATTTGACTGGATACTGATCTCCGAGCAGCTGGAATTCGTTTCTTTCAATGTCCTTCCTGATATCCTGTCAGATCATTCCGCTGTAGTGGCGGAAATTGCAGTGAAACCAGCGGGTGAAACCGGTGGTGCCCTGTAATCTGACTCAATGCTGTGCCTGATGGGGTTCTGATAATGTCATTATTGCGAATATCTATCCTGCTACCCCTGGTTATGCTGGTCGTCGCCTGTGCCTCTCCCGGCACCAGCAAGATTCAACCACTGAGTTCGACAAGGCAGTTACTGGATGACGCAAGTACGCTTGCAGGTAACGAGGAGTTTATCGGGCAGCTGCATGCAGCCAGGACCTGGGTACCGCATGGTCAGTTGACCGAAGATCCGATAGAGATCGGAAAAAATGCAAAGATTCCGGTCCAGCATGAGGAGGTTAAAATACTTGGGCCCACCCGGGAAGATGCCTTGCGCTCACTGTTGCTGAAGATCTGGTTGATTGAGCATGCACAGCACACCATTGACATGGTCTATTTCATCTTTACACAGGACCTGGTCGGACAGGCCATGGTCGGCGCCCTGTGTAATGCCGTACAGCGGGGTGTTGATGTACGCGTCATGGTGGATTCCATCGGTTCTCTCAGTCTCTATCACACAGAGCTGATGGCACTGGAGACCTGCGCGGAGAATGCCGGCTTTATGCGCACAATTGATGGTCAGCTAACTCCACACAAGGCACGGGTGCAGGTAGTGTCGTTTAATTCACCGGTCAGGACAATCTCCTGGGCCAATCGACGCTCCCATGACAAGTTAATGGTGGTTGATGGCGCCTTCCCTGGAGAGGCTGTAGTCATGACGGGAGGGCGGAATATTTCCCTGTCCTACTATGGTGTCAATGCGGACGGCTCGGAGAATACAGATACCTACCAGGACCTGGAAGTATTAATAAAGTCAGGTGCAAACGACAGCTTTGAGGAATGGACGGCAGGGAATGTCAGCGGGATCTATTTCAGCCTGTTGTTCCTGCATGAAAATAACAACCGGCTCAGGCCTGTTTATTACACGGACCCTGATGACGACAGTTTTCTTGAGGATGATCCCTATCTGCGTGAGCGCAACAGAGCTCAAAAGAATCTGGCCCGGCTGAAAGGTCTGCCCGGTGTCGCCGGGATGATGGCTGATATGCAGACATATATGCAGACGGGATTCAGGGACTCGCAGGTACTGCTGGCGCATGAATTTGCCAATCTGACCAACCAGGACGTGGTCACGGAGACGCAGGACAACGATGAGGAAAATTCAAACTCCGTTATGGCGCTGCTCGAAAAACTGGGTGATTCCATGCCACCGGGTACCGCAATGCGCATCGTTTCACCCTATATTTTTGTTGCGCGTTACTATGACAAGGACGGTAATGTCGTTGAAGACGGTGTTCTGGAAGCGCACAAATGGTTGCGTGAACACCCGGAGAACAGGATAGAAATCGTCACGAACTCGGTGCTCACCAGCGATAATTTCATGGCGCAATCAATCATCGATATGGATCTTGGACCACGTGTGTTATTGACGCCGGAGATTGAGAAAAAGTGGGTTGCCAGTCTGGAGGAGGGCGAGCTGAATCCTGCAGTTGTAGGCAGCGAAGAATGGAAACGCTTGGTCAATAATCCACAAATCTTTATTTACCAGACCGGTAAACTGGACTCGGCCCTGCTTGGAAAGGGAGATGAGCATTATGGAAAGCTGCATGCAAAGTTTATTATCGGGGGTGATGTGGGTTTTGTCGGCACTGCCAACTTTGATTACCGTTCCCGGCTGTTCAACAATGAAATGGGTTTCTTTCTGAAGAACCAGGAGTTGTTGGGTGATCTGGACGAGGCCTTTGAAATGTTAAAGGCACAGTCCTACCGCTGGGGTACACCGGAGTGGCTGCAAATGCGCAGGGAAGTCATGGAGGTAAACGGTATCAAGGGCTGGTCTACCCGCCATCAGCGCGGCATCTTCAAGTTCCTGCGAACAACAGGTCTGGACTGGTTAATCTGATTGAATCAATGGTAATCAATGGGGTCAGTGTCAATT
>DMKK01000044.1:16772-26030 GCA_003454335.1 Gammaproteobacteria bacterium
CTGACCCCATTGATTATCCGTGATCATTCTGTTCAACAAACCCTTCCGGGTACTGTCGCAGTTTACGACGGATAGTAACAAGTCTGTACTTGCGGACTATATTGATATCCCCGGGGTCTATTGTGCGGGCCGTCTTGATTTCGACAGTGAAGGCCTGTTGATTCTTACGGATGACGGCAAACTGCAACAACGCATTGCGAATCCCGCGTACGGCAAGGAAAAGGGTTACTGGGTGCAGGTTGAAGGGGAGCCCGGCAAAGATGAGCTTGCAGCGTTGCGCAGGGGCGTGGTGCTCAAGGACGGGAAAACACGTCCGGCAACGGTCGAACAGATTGTGCTACCGGATATCTGGCCGCGCACTCCGCCAATACGCGAGCGCATGAATATTCCGACCAGCTGGTTAAACCTGGTGATTACCGAAGGTCGAAATCGCCAGGTGCGGCGCATGACAGCACACATTGGCTATCCAACCCTGCGACTGATTCGTTACCGGGTCGGTGACTGGTTACTGGGGGATATCCCTGTGGGCGAATATGTTGCCAGCTAACAGCATAAAAAAGGTGGCTCACAAAGTGAGCCACCTTAAGGCCTATAACACAGAGTGGGAGGTACTGTGCGGGTACTATTATAATCCCGGTCGCCAGGAACCGGATGTGACATAGTGTCGCGCCCGATCAATCGACACTGACCCCATTGATTTTGCTATCCTTTTGATATGCGTAAATTCTTTCGTTGGCTGGTTATCGTTATTGCCGCTTTGTCAGTCCTGGTCCTGGTGGCTGTGCTGATGCTGTCACTGCTGGATGTCACCGTTGATCTGGACCACTTTCGAGGCAGGGTTGAGACTTCTGCCGGCGCAGCACTTGGCCGTGATGTGAGCATCAAGGGGCCGGTGAGACTGGGATTGTCGGGATGGCCTTCCATCGAGGTACGGGATGTGGAGATTGCCAATGCACCGGGTGCATCGGTAGCTGTGTTTTTCAAGGCGGGTCTGGCACGCTTGCAGATTGGCGTGACGCCCCTGTTGCGTGGTGAGCTGCAGATCGGGGAAATCACCGCAGAGCAGGTCACACTGAACCTGGAAAATGATGCAGAGGGAAAGGCAAACTGGGTCTTCAGTGAGGATGCCGGCATTGATCCAGATGCGGAATCAAGAGAAAAGTTCTTGAGTTTTGCCGGGCTGCACGAACTGTCACTGCAACAGCTTGTACTGAGCTATCACGATGCCGCGCTGGGCAAGACAGTCAACTTCAGTATTGATTCGTTGTATGGCGAAGCAAGTCCGGGGCAGCCAATAGACATGGAGCTGGACGGCACCCTGCAGGAGCAGCCCTATCACCTGCAATTAACCGGTGGTCCTGTTAATGAGCTACTGGACTGGGCTGCACACTGGCCGTTTACGCTGACAGGCGAGGCCTTCGGCAGGCGGATTGATGCCAGTGGCAGCCGGGTTGTAAAGGACAATGAGCCGGAGGTGGGCCTGAAGCTGGTCGTTCAGGATGCAGATATCGGTCTCATTCTGGAGCACTTTGGACTGGTCGAGGGGATGGAGATGACTACGGGTGTTGCGGCGATCGACGTGCTCTTGAGAGGGGATACCCTGAACAAGTTGGTCATGCAGTCGCAGATGGTTTTTGCAGTCAGGGAAGGGGAGTGGGTGATTACGCTACCGAATACACAGCAGCCCTTGCGTGTCCGGGAACTGCAGGGCGACATCACCGTGCGGCAGCTTAGTGAAATGACCATGGATTTGCAGGGCACGATCAAGCAAACGCCGGTCAGATTCCTGATTACCGGTGCACCATTGATTGAATACATGCAGGCCCCTGAAGAGTTGCCACTAAAGCTTGATATTGAAATGCTGAATACCCGGCTGAGCTTCGACAGCAAACTGGCCATTCCAATCACCAATCGTGACGTCACCATGGCCCTGGATATCGAGAGTGAACGGCTCGATAACTTCAATGAATTGTTGCATCTGGATTTTCCACCGCTGGGACCTGTTTCGCTGACCGCACGTCTGGATGTGTCGAAGACCGGATACGAATTAACGACACTGAAATTGACGGTGGGTGAGAGCGATCTTGAAGGCAGGGTGAATCTTGACATGACACGAGACAAGCCCAAAGTAAATGTTGAACTGGTATCAAACCGGTTCAGGGTTGAAGACTTTGATGCCAAACAAGCTGAAGCCGCCAGTGGTGAGCAAGCTGAAGATCCGGCTGAAACAGCAGAAAAAGAGCAAGAGAATCCTGTAGCCCCTGCCACCGGAGAGAACCGGCGTCTGTTGTCACGCGAAGTGCTCAACAAGTTTGATGCTGATCTGCATCTCAAGGCAAGACAGGTGATGTCAGGTAGCGATGAACTGGGTTCCGGATCTTTACAGTTGTCACTGCAGGATGGCCGCCTGGCGCTGCAACCCTTGCAGATTGATACCCCGGGAGGGGGCGTTAATGCAGACATGAGCCTGCTGCACCGGGACGGGAATATCGATTTTTCAGTTGCTGCCAATGTTGATCACTTTGACTATGGCATTCTTGCCCGCAGGGTTGACCACGAAACAGACATGGGTGGTGTCATGAGCCTGGATGTCGTGGTGAAATCAACGGCACCGGCAATGGCTGACATCATGGCGAATGCCAACGGGCATTTCGATTTTGCGCTGCTGCCCGAAAATTTCTCTGCCGAAGTTTTTGATATGTGGGCCGTCAATCTGATCTCGGCAGTTGCTACCGAGGTGGACAAGGATGAGGCCTCGAAAGTGAACTGCCTTGTTGTACGGCTGGGCCTGGAAGCTGGCCTGCTGACCGAGAAGGCGGTATTCATGGACACCACGCAGATGAGTGTGGCTGGTAAAATCGATATTGATTTCAGGAAACAGGAGATCGATATTCTGATGGCGCCGAAGGCGAAGCGACCCGAGTTCTTCAGCCTGGCAACCCCGGTAAAAGTTCATGGCAGCTTTGATGATTTTGGTGTCGGCGTCAGCCCGGTCAGGGCAGCACGCAGTGTTATCTCGTTTGTCACCAGCCCGCTGCATGTGCCGATTCGTCGTGTCTTCCGTAAAGAAGTACCCGAAGATGGCAGGGAAGCCTGCGAGCTGGCCTGGGAAAAAACAGCGGATGAGGGTTATCTGGAAGAACCTGATGTTGGTACCAATACAGGGCCATTACACTGACGTAGGTATGAATTTGCTTAACAGGAGAAATCCATGAACAGGTTTGTGTTGTCCATTATTATGTTGTTTTTCTATGGTGTTGCTATGGCCTCGGATCACTACATCAATATTGTTTCACCGGACGGGAATAGCATGGTTGATCCCGACAGTCCGGTCGCGGTCAGTGGTACGGGCAAGGGGCTGTTTGAGGGTAATGTGGTTATCAGGTTCGAAGACCTGGATGGAAAATTGCTTGTCCAGGAACCGACTACAATGCACCGGCAGGATATTGCTGCAGCAGGTGAATGGCAGACAAGCATTTCATTGCCCCGACCCGTACCGGAATCAGTCCGGCTGATTGCTTTTTCACCTTCACCCAAAGATGGCGAGGCGGCTGTTACCAGTGCACCTGTTATGCTTGTAACCAGCGGTGATACCGGCCCAGCGCTGGAAGACACCCTGTGGAAATTAAGCGAGTACCTCAGTGAGTCTGGTGAACTGCAGCCGGTTATTCCCGATACGGTCATCGATGCGCAGTTTGCAGCAGGGAAAGTCAGTGGTAGTGCGGGGTGTAACCGCTACTTTGGCGGCTATACCTCCGGGCCAAAGAACCAGCTGCTATTCGATGGTGGTATGGGTGCCACGCAAATGGCCTGTGTGCAACCCGTTGCCATTCAGGAACGTCGTTATCTTGGCCTGTTATCCGGCGTTAACAGCCGGGAGATCAGGGGTGAGCAGCTGTTGCTGCTGGATAAACAGGGCGAACTGGTCCTGAAATACCGTGCCGAAACACCGCTTGCCCTGGAAAATACCAGCTGGCAGGCGACTGGCATCAACAACGGTCGTGGTGGTGTCGTCTCCAGTGCAACAACACAACGGGTGATTGCAATGTTTGCCGCTGGCAAGGTCAGTGGCAGCGCCGGTTGCAATAACTATTCTGCAAGTTATGAGATCAGTGATTCACTGATCACTATTGGTCCTGTGATGACATCGCGCCGGCAGTGTGCCGAGCCTGAAGGCATCATGGCGCAGGAGCAGGAATTCCTGCAGGCACTGGCAGCCGTCACGCAATACAGGCTGACAGCTGACCGGCTGGAACTGCGTGGCAGTAACGGTTCCCTGCAAGTCACTTTTAGCAGTCCGGCCGTGTTGAGATAGATGCGGCAGCGTAGCGCGTATGTGTTTGCCGGTTTGCTTGCAGTCCCGTTGCTAATCGCAGCGCCCCGGTTGCTGGCAGCAGACCGGCCGGGTGAATCCGCTACGATGGAAGACCAGGCTTCCCTGGAACTGGGACGCCGGGTGCAGGCTGTCCAGGAGGCGATACAGAATCCCGCGGCACCCGGTGCGCTGCAGGCCATTACTGACCTCGGGCATGATCAAAGATATTATGTGATGGTGCGGGGCTGGCTTGCGTATCAACGACAGGGTGACAAGAGCATTATTGACGCGAGCCGTGGGCAGGCGCCGGAACATATCCTGGCGCGTGTTCGGTTCCTCGATCAGGCTATTCGTGCCATAGATCTGGAGTAGTCGGCAATGGCTTTATAAGAGATTGTCAGATAACCGCTTTGTTTCTCAGGTAGTTTCCGTCAGGGGTTCGTATTAAAATTGCCCGCCCGGGCAGGCTGCCCGGGAATCCCCCTAAAAACAGAAGGAACTAACTCTAATGAGACATACTATGCGTACAGCATTTGCTGCCATTTTATTTTCGCTCTTCTCCACCGTCGCGCTGGTTAATACCGCCGCTGCTGCCGGTGCCCAGGAAATTGATATCAAGGTCGATGGTACCATCAACAAATTCAACACTGAAGTGACCGGCGGTGCCGAGTTTTTGAAAAAGGCCAAAGCCGTGCTGGTATTCCCCGATGTCATCAAGGGCGGTTTTATCGTCGGTGGCGAATACGGTAAAGGCGCCTTGCTTAGCGGCGGCAAGACCATGGGCTATTACAGCATCGCCAGTGCTTCTCTCGGCTTGCAGGCCGGTGCCCAGCAATACACCATCGTCATGGTATTTTTGAATGACGAGGCGCTGACGAAGTTTCGTGACAGCAAGGGTTGGGAAGCCGGTGTCGATGGTTCAGTGGCTATTGCAAAATGGGGCGCGGGTAAGGACATCAATTCCCAGAACTTCAAGGATCCTATTGTCGGTTTCGTACTTGACAACAAGGGCCTGATGGCAGGTATTTCCCTGGAAGGTTCCAAGATCAGCAAGATCGATCCGTAGTCTAAAAGCAAGACAAGGCCATGGATGGCCTGCTTGCGATTACCCGGTATTGGTTTAATAGGGTAAAGATAGTTATTGCCCCGGAATCCACGGAAGAACACGAAAATATTTTTCTATCAGGGCATTTGTTTTTCCGTGTTTTTCCGTGGATTCCGGGGCTATTAAAGAACTGGCACCTGATTTTAACAAGACCTCTAACCCAGCTGCTTGACGATCTCGGTGTAAAGCAGCAGGCCAAACACCAGTAGCGAACCCAGCAGTACAAGATTTGTAAGCAGGCCATTTTTCAGGTCACCCAGCCAGGCGCGCCGATTGTTCATCAACAGCAGCAGTCCGGACAGTAGCGGCATGAAAAAGGCACCGGCGATCGCATAGATCACCACCAGCCAGACAGGTTCGTCCGCCAGCAGCAGTAGCATGGGGGGCAGGGCCAGATAGAGAAGATAACCACGGTAGGCCGGGGTGCGGGTGTCGACGCGCACCGGTTGCTCCGGTCGATACGTGTACTGTTGTACAAAATCTGCAAACAGGTACGGCACACCCTGCCAGACCCCCAGCATGGAGCTGAAAACCGCGCTCCAGAAACCGACCAGAAAACACCATTTTCCGAACGGGCCAACAACAATCTCCAGTTGGTTGGCAACACCCAGTACCATGCCCGGCCCGGTGATGACCTCGGGGCTTACACCGGCCGAGACAATGATGATGGCAATACCGAACAGGCCGGTTAGCACATAGGCGACAACCAGGTCTAATCTGGAACGCGGCAGATCCTGTGGCTGGTTCCAGTCACGTTCCCTTATCCAGTAGCCATAACACAGCAGGGTGACGCTGCCGCCAACGCCGCCGATGATGCTGAATATGAACATGACTGAACCATCGGGAATTGACGGTATCAGCAGTCCGCTGACAATGCCGGACAGGCCCGGGGCGACCATGACGGCACAAATAATGACCACCACCAGCATCAGTCCCATAAAGAATTTCATCAGCTGCTCAAGCAGTGAATAGCGCCCGATAAGAACCAGGGCAAGCGCCAGCAGCGAATGAATAATCCCCCAGCGTGCGACTGAAATTTCCGGATAGAGTGCGTGTGCAGCCAGGCCTGTCCCGGCAATCAGCGCACCGGCAACAATAAAGCTCCAGAGTACAAGATAGATAAGGAAATAAATGGAAATGAATTTCGGGAGCCGCTGGACCCAGCCTTCCAGCAGCGTGGTCCCGGTTGCCAGTTGCCAGCGTGTCAAACCCTCGTTCATGACATATTTCATGAGGGCGCCAAGGATGGCTGCCCACAGGATGGTTGTGCCGAATCTTGCACCGGCAACAGAAGCCGCAATCAGGTCACCCGCGCCAAGCCCGGTTGCGGCGATCACCAGGCCGGGTCCAATATTCCTGAGACTGAAAGATGAATTGTTCATGACTTCCGCGGTTATTTCAGAAGGTGTTGATAACTGCCGGCAACACACGTGGTAAAGTAAACATTATAGTTTTACGGAATAAAGCAGATGAAACTGCGTAGCCAAATTTCCCTGCTGCTGTTTATGTTCGGCCTGGTGCCGTTACTGATGGCCACGGTGATCAATATGCCGATGATCTTTGATCGCATCGAGTCACTATACCACAAGGCCCATATACAGAACCTGCGGGCGGGTTTCAACGACCTTGACCAGCATATTGCGCGTCGCCATGAAATGGTGCGGTTGCTGGCCAAGATGCCGGAACCTGCCATGTTGCATGACGCTGATGATCCACCATCTGCGCAGGCGCTTGAGCTTGCACAGGCCGGTTATATTGACTGGGTCAACCAGGTGCTGATCGACCAGCTGGATATCACCCAGGTTCTGTTTCTGGATGAAGCAGGGGAGTCCCTGCTGTGGCTGGATCGTGATCACGAGACGGGGCGCCTTGAAACGCGCAAGGTCAGGCCGGAGCTGAACCCGAAACTGGTTGAGACAGGACGGCATATACCCCCGGGCGGGGTGGTGACCGGACCGATTGTTTTTAATCGCACGCCGGCGGAGGGATCACCGAAGCGGTTTATGCAACTCAGCTTAATCAGCCCGATTGTAATACCGATGCTCTCGACAGAGACAGGCGCAATGACAGAAACCCGGGGTGCAGTCATTATGTACCTGGATATGGGCGGCCTGGCACGTGCCTACCGTGGCATCTACTGGGTGCAGAGTGATGGCAGCTATCTGGGAACAGCGGATGACAAGCAGTCTGTTACCAGGGCATTCGATGATTTTATTGGCCTGGAAGAAATCTTCAACAAGGGTGAGCTGGATTTGTGGGCGTACCAGGGACAGCAGGTAATGTGGGTGCCGCTGTTTAATACCGAAAATTCCGGGCCGCTCTGGGTTGGCCGCAGCGTGGATGCATCGCCGCTGGCATCACTGCTGCGCATGGTTGAATGGCGCGTTGGTCTCATTGCCATCCTGTTACTGGGCGTGGTGTTTTTCGTTGCCCGTTTAATTGCAGTCAAGACCGAACGTTTGGGCAATGATCTGGCTGACGGCATCTCCCGGGTGCTGGAACATGATGAAGCCGTCAGCTTTTCGTGGCAGCGGCCACAGGAACTGCATGAACTGGGGGCCAATCTCACCCGGCTTTCCGAGCAGCATACCGAGCATAACCGGGCGCTGCGCGACTATGCCGAAGAGCTGGAAGCCTCGAACCGTTACAAGTCCGAGTTCCTTGCCAATGTCAGCCATGAGCTGCGCACGCCACTCAATTCTATCCTGCTGTTATCAAAAATGCTGTCGGAGAGCAGTGCCGGGAAGCTGTCAGCAGAGGAAAGCCGGCAGGCGCAAGTCATACACGCTGCCGGTACCGACCTGAAGGCACTCATCGACAATATTCTTGACCTGTCCCGGATTGATGCGCGGCAAATGACACTGCTTGCCGAGACCGTGAATTTACGGAAATTACTGAATGATGTGCTGGCGTTGCTCAAGCCACAGTTTGATGAAAAGCACCTCGAGCTGTCACTGGATATAGACGGGGCCGCGCCGGAAACTATTGTCACGGATAGTGAGAAACTGCGCCAGATCGTGATCAACTTTCTTTCCAATGCAGTCAAGTTTACCGAGTCCGGCGGGGCAGCAGTGCGGCTGGAGCCAGGGGATTCCTGTCCGGTGAGCATCAGTGTCAGCGATACCGGGATCGGGATTCCCGAAGGAAAATGGGGGCTTGTGTTTGAGGCGTTTAAACAGGCCGACGGATCAACCAGTCGCCGTTATGGTGGTACCGGGCTGGGGCTGACTATCAGCCAGGAGCTTGCCAGTTTGATAGGTGGCAAGATTGTGGTCGCAAGTGAAACGGGCAAGGGATCGACATTTTCCCTGTTGCTGCCCCTGGAAATGCCGGCATTGCCGGAAGAAGCTGACACCGGTAAACCCTCTGACGGCAAGCCGGGTATGCCTCCTGAACAGGTCATACCTGTGGCCGACTATCAGGGCGCGCGCGTATTGCTGGTAGATGATGATGTCCGTAACCTGCTGGCATTGACGCCGTTGCTGGAACGCTGGGGACTGGATGTGATGGCGGCGGGTGACGGTAAGGAAGCACTTGAAACGCTGGAAACTGCAGATGAGTTCAGGCTGGTACTTATGGATATAATGATGCCGGAGATGGACGGTCTCGAGGTCATCAGGCACCTGCGGGAACAGCAGGCATTCCGTGATCTGCCGGTGATTGCCTTGACCGCCAGGGCCGGTGAGGAAGACCGTCAGCAATCTCTGGCAGCGGGGGCAAATGTTGTCGTCGTCAAACCGGTTGATCCGCACGAGTTGAAGCAGGCACTGGATACATTGCTGGTCGATTCCGTCTGATGGGTGCGGCGCTGCGCTCCTTCACCCATCCTACATTGAGC
>DMKK01000067.1:0-3287 GCA_003454335.1 Gammaproteobacteria bacterium
ACTGACACCACGCAGGATAAAGGGCATAACGGTTGTATGCAGCTCCCCCCCCCCGGCCAGACCGATACTGGCGATACTGCCCCAGGGCTGCACGGTACGGGTTAACCAGGCAAGCGACTCACCGCCAACATTATCAATCGCGCCAGCCCAGCGTGCGGTTTCCAGTGGCTTGTCACTGGCTGTAACAGTTTTCGGGTCCAGCACATCGGCGGCACCCAGCGATTGCAGGTAATCTGTTGTTGCCGGCCGGCGGCTGAGTGCGACAACCTCATAACCACGTCCGCTCAACAAATCGATCGCTATGCTGCCGACCCCGCCGCTGGCACCCGTGACCACCACCGGACCCCGCCCCGGAGCCAGGCCGTTCTGCTCCAGCCGGTCAATCGCCAACGCCGCCGTAAAGCCGGCCGTACCCAACGCCATGGCAGCAAACAAGGACAAGCCCTCCGGAAGCGGTACTACCCAGTCAGCCGGAACCCGCACGACTTGCGAGAAACCACCATCATGGCTTTCACCCAGACCACATCCGGTTACCAGCACCCGGTCACCCTCATGAAATCCGGCATCGGCAGACGACATCACCTCGCCAGCGACATCGACGCCGGCCACCAGGGGAAACCGGCGCAGGATTTTTCCCTTCCCGGTGGCGGCCAGGGCATCCTTGTAATTGACACTGGAATAATGACTGCGAATCACCACCTCACCGGGCGCAAGATCATCCAGCGTCAGCGCTTCCAGACCCGCGCGCACCGTGCCTTCGGCATTCCTGTGAACCCGCAGGGCACTGAACGACCCCACGATTACTCCACCGTTTCAGTCGCTGCCTTCGCTGCAGGCAGGTAGACCAACTCGTCACTGTAGTCGAACGGCAGACTGACCGGGCTGTTGGTAAGGCTGATCTTGCCGGTCAGACGGTAGGCCAGACTGTTACGGGTCTCACCCTGCATTGCCTGCAACTGCTTTACCACGTTGAGCAGGTTACTCACGACTTCCACATCCAGCAGGGCCTCGCCAAAAGCCGGTATTTCCACTGCCTGCCTGCTGACGCCATAGGCAAACTCACGGTCATTGATTTCTATGGTGTAACTCAGGCCATTAATCGGGATTGCCACGTCATTGGGATTCAGAATTCTCAGCTGCAGGGCAAAGCGCTGTTCAAGCACGCGCATCTCCTGCGGCTGAATACTGACAAGAGAGACACGCGGTGACTCCTTGTAAGGACTCAGGGTTGCACAGGCACTGAGGAAGATGGTGGCCAGCCAGATCACGGCAGCAGGTAGTAGAGGGGGTTTTATTGTCATAAAGAAACTCTGTGATGAATAATTATGTTGTTGTCATATAAGGCTGAAACATTCTCTGGTTATCCCGGTCATTGCAAAAGATCTTACTGTAGGAGCGGCGTCCTCGCCGCGACGATGCCTGGTAATCGCGCCAAGGACGACGCTCCTACAGGACCAAACCAGCTCTCGGACCAGGATCCATGCAACCACCGGGTTATTTCATTTCCTCGCCCTTGCAGACCGGGGCATAGGGAGAATCCCTGTGCTTGTCATGATAATGCATGCGGTAGCGGGTGAAATCGTCACCATTATCAAAATGCATAAAGGGGTTACCCTCCAGCTGTTCTTCCATGGTCACGGTTGTCTTCTCGGCATAGTTATGGCCCGGACGTACAAGTGTACCCGCCGGCAAGCGGTCAGCCATGTTCTTCAGGGTGGCATACATCTGTTCCGGATCACCACCGCGCATATCACAGCGGCCACAACCAAATACAAACAGGGTATCGCCGGTAATCAGATCATTGCCAACGTGGTAACACGCAGAACCCGGCGTATGTCCCGGCGTATGCAAGGTCTTGATCGGCGTCTCGCCCAGCGTGATGGTATCACCACCATGGTGCTGCGTGGGCATATCCAGGCAACCCTCCCAGAACTGCGCTTCGGCTTTCATCAGGTGCAATTGTGCATCATACTTTTCAAGCACTTCACTGATGCCGTTGATATGGTCATGGTGGCTGTGTGTCAGCAGAATATCGGTTATCTGCATGCCGTTTTTTTCGGCCAGCGCAAGCACCCGGGGCACATCCCATGCCGGATCGACAACGGCTGCGCGATTTGTGGCGTGGTCGTGAATCAAATAAATAAAATTTTCCATTGGACCCAGCTCCAGGGTATGGATGGAAAATGGCTGAATTGCTGACATGGACAGGACCTCACTCGGTAAGTTTTCCCATAGTATGGTGGATATAACCCCGCAGGAACAACCGTAGTATCATCCCCTTCACTTCAACAGGAGCCTGCCGGACTTAGGGTACCCAAAGTGTCAGCCTATAAACTCATACTGCTTCCGGCAGACCCCTGGTGCCCGCCGGTCAACTGTGAACAACTGGCCGGAGAACTACAGACCATCGGGCTGATCGGAGAACCCGTTGCGCTTGAAGATAACGTGTTTTTCCCGACCGGGGACAATTTCCTGCAACTGATCAGCTTTCTTGGCTGCTCCCCCATGATCGAACTGGATCCGCCTGCTGACCGGGCCACACTGCTGGCCGCCAGCGCAGCCGGTAAATTTTGCCACCTGTTCCTGAACTGCACAGCATCCCTTGCATTTCGTGCCGATAGCCAGTGCCCGCCACCACGCTGTCCGAATTGCCGCCAACCGGCACCGGACTGGCAAACAGCTATCGAGACATGGCAGCGGAACACCGCTCAGTCTGACTGGATATGCAACAACTGTGGCTTTACCGGACAACTCACCGACCTGTCGTTCCGCAAGACCGCCGGATTCGGACGGACCTTTATAGAAATCAGGGGCATATACCCCTCGGAAGCAGTCCCTGCCGCTGCCCTGCTGGGCACCCTGCAGCACCTGACCAACGAACCCTGGAAGACAATCTATATAAAGGAATGATGCCCGCCCGTTGCTTCACTGACTGTGTCACAATACCCGACCACGTTATCAAACAACGGGCAAACCAGCATGAGCGACGAAGAATCCACCAAGGAAGAACGCATTCTGCGCGTCATGAAGCGCGTGCTGACAGGGGTTGCCAAGGATACCTACACCCGACCCGGCCACCGCCATCCCCTGTCGGATGACACGGTCAACGACATCCGCAACTGCCTGGCACTGATCACTACCCGGGAAATGGAACTTAACGAGGCAGCCGGCCGGAGCATGGAGCATCGCCCCCGCTTCGTTGACGAACCCCGGAACTCTGTCGTAGTGCCACTGACGCCCCCTGATCCAAAAGACAAAGACAAGCACTAGGAGCCTGTCGGACTTTC
>DMKK01000067.1:3422-8474 GCA_003454335.1 Gammaproteobacteria bacterium
TTTTGACATAAATCAACATCTAAGGTTGATTATTGCTGCGCCGATAGAAATCTAGGCGACTAACCCACCTACCTGTACAAGTGCCGGGGTTACCGCTTGATAAATAATATTTATCCATTATTTATCATAGAGATAATGACAACACCGTCATGCAAGGAGCAGCCAGAATGAGTACCGAAAAAGATGGCGGTCAGCCAGCCCGGGAGAAATGCCGGCTGATAACGTCCCTGGCAAGCTTCGCAAGGCGCACCATTAAGGGAATACTGGCGGGCATACTGGTCACACCTTCCGCGCAGGCTGCCACCCTGGATTCCGTGCTACCGGATGACCTCACGGACATGAGCATGGAAGCACTCATGGATATCGAGATCACCTCGGTCGCCAAAAAACCCCAGAAACAATCCACTGCAGCCGCAGCCATCTTCGTAATCACCAATGACGACCTGCGCCGCTGGGGGGTAACCAATGTACCCGAGGCCCTGCGACGTGTTCCAGGCATTGACGTGGCACGCATCGATGCCAACAAGTGGGCGATCACCTCGCGCGGTTTCAACAGCCGTTTTGCCAACAAGTTGCTGGTACTCATCGATGGCCGCAGTGTCTATACGCCATTGTTCGCCGGTGTCTACTGGGATAACCAGGATGTGGTGCTGCAGGATGTGGAACGGATCGAGGTCATCCGCGGACCGGGCGGCACCCTGTGGGGCGCCAACGCTGTCAACGGTGTCATTAACATTATCACGAAGTCAGCGGCAGCTACCCAGGGCGACATGCTTGCCGCCACTGCCGGCAATGAAGTCAAGGGCATCGGTGTCGCCCGTCATGGCGGCAAATTGAAGAACGGTGTGGACTACCGGGTTTACGCAAAATATTCCGATTACGATGACGGCTACAGTTCAGCTGGTGCCCATGACGACTGGCGTACCGGACAGCTCGGTTTCCGCTCCGACTGGGTCCAGACGGAGCATGACCAAATAACCCTGCAAGGCGATTACTACCAGGGCAAGTCTGGCCAGCAGGTCAACATCCCGACCGGTCCGGCCGGACTACCACCAACCACCATTGACCAGGTCGTTGATGACACCCGGTCTGATGGTGGCAACCTGTTGTTTCGCTGGTCCCGCAAACTTGACAGCTCCTCCGACTTTGCCCTGCAGGTTTACTACGATCATGTTGGAATTGATGGTGAGGTACTGTACGAGGATCGCGACACCTTCGACATTGAGTTCCAGCACCGTTTCCAGTGGCGGGAAGCCCATGATGTGGTATGGGGATTTGACTACCGCTTCACGCATGACAACACGGACAACAATCCGACATTCGAACTTGCTCCATCATCGCGCAGTGTCAATTTGTACGGCACCTTCATACAGGACGAGATCAGTCTGCGGGACAACCTGCACCTCACGCTTGGCACCAAACTGGAACACAATGATTTCAGTGGCGTCGAATTTCAACCCAGCGCTCGCCTTGCCTGGGCCATGAGTACCGCGCAAACCCTGTGGGGAGCCGTCTCCCGTGCCGTACGCACACCGGCACGTGGCGAAGATGATGTGCTGTTACGTCTGGTACCGCCGCCGGCTGCCGACCCCGGCATACCCGTCTACGCTGAAGGCAACAATGACTATGACGCGGAAAACCTGGTCGCATGGGAACTCGGCTACCGCCTTAACTATAACAATGCCTGGTCAGTTGATGTCGCCGCGTTCTATAACGATTATGACAACTTGCGCACGCTCGACCCGGCCATGGATTCCGGCCCGCCCCCCAGCGTGCGCCTGCCTTTTGACAACAATATGAGCGGTGAAACCTACGGACTGGAACTCGCATCCCAGTGGCAGGTACGCCCTGGCTGGCGCCTGAATGCAAGTTACTCATGGCTGGAGATGCAGTTACACCTGGACAGCAACAGTACAGATACTGCCTCCAGGGCTTCGGAGAATGCCAGCCCGACCAGCAAGGCTGCTATCTGGTCCGCCGTTGACCTTGGCCATAACCTGCAATTTGATGCTGCCCTGCGTTACACGGGTGATATTGAAGTAAACGGTGTCGATATCGACAGCTACGTAGAAGCCGATCTGCGAATTGGCTGGGAAGTCAGACCGGGACTGGAGCTGTCACTCATCGGACAGAACCTGCTGGACAGTCAGCATCCTGAATTTTTACCTGACTTCATCAGCACCCAGGCCACTGAAGTCGAACGCAGTATCTACGGCAGGGTTGCCTGGAGCTTCTAGACAATTTTATGTGCAATCCGGACACAACATGTTTATGCATCGCCTGACTGCAGCTGCCCGCAGCATGCAACAGCTCATGACAGCACTGCTGCTGATGCTGCTGCTGTCAGCGCCCGTTGCCGGCACGGCTGATGATGCACAGCAAACCGAGTACCGGATAAAAACCGCTTTCCTGTACAACTTCTCGCGTTTCGTTAGCTGGCCGGAGGCGGCATTGCAGAACCGCAGCGAATTCTCCCTCTGCACCCTGGGCAGCACCCCGTTTGGAGAACAACTGGATACCCTTACCGGAAAAATGGTCCACGGCAAGGCACTGGTAGTAAAGCGTTTCGACAGACCGGCAGACACCCTGGACTGTCAGCTTGTTTTTATCGGCCAGTCAGACGAACCTGATGAAGCCCTCTGGATACTGAAAGAACGACCGGTACTGACCGTCAGTGATGCCGCAGCCTTCACGGAAAAAGGCGGCATGATTCAGTTCAGGGTGATCGATAACAAAATCCGCTTCAGGATAAATGTGGACGCTGCCAGAGCTGCCGGGCTGACAATCAGTTCGAAGCTGCTGTCCCTGGCCATCAGCGTTACAGGTGCCAGGTAAGCCATGAACATCAGAGACCTTGGCAGGGTATCCATCCGCTGGAAACTGACATTACTGATTGTCACCATCAGTACCGTTTCCCTGTTGCTGGCCAGTGTCGCCTTTATTACCAGTGACCGGATAAATACCCAGCAAACCGCCAGCAACAACCTGGCCACCATGGCAGAAATAATCGCCGCCAACAGCAGTGCCGCACTGCTGTTCGGGGACGCCCGGGCAGCCCAGGAAACGCTTGGATTTCTGAAGGCACAGCAGCATATTCAGGCCGCAGCCATCTACGGCACGGACAATACTGTCTTCGCCAGTTACAGGAAACCCGGGATAGCCATCAAGTTCCCGGAATCTAATATCCAGACTGAAAACACCCTGTTCTGGGGCAATCATGTCGAGCTGTTCACCCTTATCAACTATGAAGGCGAGCAAATCGGTATTGTCTATCTGCGCTCGAACATGAAGGCCATTCATGACCGGCTGGTCTGGTTCCTGGGTATTGTTGCTGCAGTGTTACTGGTGTCAGTACTGGTCACGTTTATGCTCAGCACCCGGTTGCAGCGTATTATCACCGACCCGCTACTCAGACTCTCGGCGATTGCACGCCAGGTCAGAACCGAAAAGAACTATTCCCTGCGCGTTATCGGCGAAAACGAGGATGAACTCGGCAACCTGATCATTGACTTCAACGCCATGCTTGACGAGATCCAGTCCCGCGATGACGAACTCAGTGAGCACCGTGCCATGCTTGAGGAACGCGTCATGCAGCGCACCAGTGAACTGGAAATTGCCAACTCAAAGCTGGCAGCATCCAAGGAGCAGGCAGAAGCTGTTGCAAAACGCATGGAATACCATGCCCATCATGACGCGCTCACAGGTCTGCCAAACCGTATTCTGCTCAATGACCGCATTACCGCCGAACTGGCACATGCCCGCCGCCAGCAGGGCAAGCTGGCCCTGTTATTCCTTGACCTTGACCGCTTCAAGATTATCAACGACTCACTTGGACATGCAGTCGGGGACCAACTGCTGCGAGTCATCGCCCGCCGCCTCGGTAACTGTGTGCGCGAGGAAGATACGGTTGCCCGCCTGGGAGGCGATGAATTCATGGTGTTACTGCCACGCATCAGCAGCTCCTCCGATGCCGGTCGCATTGCCAGAAAAATCATTGATTGCCTGGTTAATCCGATTTCATGTAACGGTCATGAACTGCACATAACAACCAGTGTCGGCATCAGCATCTTTCCGCATGATGGTGTCGATGCGGAAACGCTGATCAAACATGCTGACATCAGCATGTATCGCGCCAAGGAGCTTGGCCGCAACAAGGCTATTTACTTTACGGCAGAAATGAATGCCGGATCCAGAAAGCAGCTGGCACTGGAAAACAGCTTGAGACTGGCCGCCGGGAAAAACCAGTTAAAACTCTTTTACCAGCCAAAAATCGACATCTTCAGAAATACGATCGTAGGTGTTGAAGCGCTGCTGCGATGGGAACACCCCACCATGGGCATGATCAGCCCGATGGAATTCATTCCGGTTGCAGAAGACAGCGGCCTGATAATACCCATCGGCGAGTGGGTACTGAATACAGCCTTCACACAGCTGAAACAATGGCACCAGGCCGGTTACGCCAGTCTCAGCATGGCCGTGAACATCTCTTCCGCCCAACTCTCCCGTCCCGGGCTTGAGGATGTCATTGAGAAGGCACTGCAGGCAGCAGACCTCGATGCCAGGATGACAGAACTCGAAATTACCGAAAACGTGGCCATGGAAAATCTTGAGCCTGCGATCGCCATCCTGGAAAAACTCAAACACATGGGCGTCAGCATCGCCATGGATGACTTCGGCACCGGCTACTCGTCACTCAGCTATTTGCGGCAGTTGCCCGTCGATGTTGTCAAGATCGATCAATCCTTTGTACGCGAGATACCTGACAGCCATGAAGATGTCCTGATCGCACAGGCCATCATCGCCATGACACAAAGCCTGAACCTGTCCGTGGTCGTGGAAGGCATAGAAAATGTCAAACAGCTGAATTTCTTCAGACAACAGGGCTGTAATATTGTCCAGGGCTTTCTGTTCAGCAAACCGGTTGAAGCGGATGAGATGCTCAAAATGCTGGCGGCACAGTCAGCCCCGGGTACGGTCAACCTGGTGAAATAAGGCAAAATAATTGCGGCAGTTGCGGCTACCTGCTGACGTCTCCGGGCGGCACCGTCACAG
>DMKK01000064.1 GCA_003454335.1 Gammaproteobacteria bacterium
TTTGCATCTGTCGATGCGGAAAAATGACAGCCAGAAAGGCAGCAGCCCCGGCATCACCCGGACGACTGGCAGCCACCCTGGATGCAGCCGCCGACCGGTGATGGCCATCAGCAATATACAGCGCCTCCATGGCATCAAAGGCCGTGGTTATCTGCTCAACAAGGAGGTTGTCACGTACAACCCAGAGCGAGTGGCGAATACCATCGTCTGCCGTCAAATCAACATCAGGAGCACCTTCAGCGGCGGCGGCGAGCATGACGTCTACCCGCTCCTGCGATTTATAGGCCAGCAACACCGGTCCGGTTTGTGCATTCAGGGACTCGATCTGGCGAACCCGATCATCTTCCTTGTCCGGGCGGGTAAATTCATGCTTGCGAATCCTGTTACTGTCATAGTCAGCAACGGACGCAGCCACGACCAGTCCGGTCTGGCTGTGCTCGCCCATGACCATGCGGTAGATGTAGTAACAGGGGCCAGCATCACGCACCAGCACACCCTGCTGCAGCATTTGTTGCAGATTAGCGGATGCCCGGGCATAGACCTCTTCGGCATGCGGGTCGGTCGTTTTCGGAAGATCGATCTCGGGTTTGGAAATATGCAGAAAACTCCAGGGACGTCCTGCAGCCCGCACGCGGGCCTCGGCACTGCTGAGAACATCATACGGCGGGGCAATCACATCTGCAGCCCGGTCAGTAACAGGGCGCAAGGCGGCAAAGGGTTGTGTCAACGTCATGGGCTTTCCACTGTCCGAGTTCGAAATACCGGGCACTTATTGTACACAGTCAGGACGACAGCTGCGATCGGTGAAAGTGGCGGTAAACGCCCATGAATCAACCGGCACCTGACAACCGGAATACATCCATGGGCGGCAATCCGACAGGCACCATCAAACGGGAACGTTCGATGGTCGTCATTAACAAAGGGAATGGCCGGCAGAAATCACACCCGCGCACAGCCACAGTCTGGACCAGACTTTGTGAGAAGATCCAGAGTACCCCGCTGGCATACAAGTTGTCGTTCTTTATTACCGCACTGGTAGTCAGTTGCATGATGTTGCTGGGTATCATTATCGTAGGGCAGCAGACAGGACAGTTACGGGAGCAGATCGGAGAACAGGGACATACCCTGGTACAGCTAATGGCACAGTCAGCCAGGGAACCCCTGCTTGCTGATGACAAACTGGCGCTTGACACCATCACCGGCAGTTTCTCGAACAATGGCAGTGTCCTGGGTACTGCTATCGTCGCGCTGAACGGGGACATTATCAGCAAGGCCGGAGTACTGCATGAAGAAAGGAACCTGTTAACACACAAGTTCATAAAAAACGTCGTCGGGGAATCAGACACCACCATTACCTGGAAGTGGCAGCCGCTTACCGGCCTGCGCAAGCAAAACGTCATGTCATTCATCCAGCCGGTAACATTCCAGAGTATTACCGCCGGATATGCCCTGGTTTCCTTCAGCCAGTCAGGGATGGAACAGTCAACACGTCAGGCAGTACAGGCGATATCCGGTGCCACCCTGCTGATGATTGCCCTGAGTATCGGCATGTCATTTGTCCTCGGCCGGCGCATCACCCAGCCGATTGACAAACTGGTCGAGGCAAGCCGCGCCATAGGTAATGGTGAATACACCATCAGATTCAAAGACCGTCGCAAGGACGAACTGGGACTCCTGATGCAGGCCTTCAACGAAATGGCCGAAGGCATGCTGGAAAAATCACAGGTCAAGAATGCACTTTCACGGTATGTCTCACCGGGTGTGGCCAGGCAGATTCTGTCAAATCTCGATAACGTTGGCCTCAGCGGCAAACAGATTGAAGGCAGCGTTCTGTTTGCAGACATTACCGGCTTTACACAAATCTCGGAACAGATAGAACCGAAAGCCCTGGTAGACATGCTGAACCGGTATTTTACCCTCATGACCTGTGCCTGCTCGATTAATCACGGCATTGTTGACAAGTACATGGGGGATGGCGCCATGCTTGTTTTCGGTGCGCCGGAAGCCGATGCAGACCATGCCTTCCATGCAGTCAGCTGCGCCCTCCTGATACAGAGGCTGGTTGCTCAGGAAAACCTGCAGCGCGAGGCACAGGGACTGATGCCCGTCAACTTGAGAATCGGCATTAATACCGGCAGCATGCTGGCAGGAAACATGGGGTCATGCGACCGCATGGAATATACCGTCGTCGGCGACACCGTCAATCTTGCATCACGACTCTGCGGTATTACCAACGGCGGCCAGATCGTCATATCACGCGAAATGTATATGCGCGCAGACATAAATAACCGTGTACTGGCCGGAGAGTATCAATCAATACGACTCAGGGGCATCAGCAAACCTGTCAGCACCTACCTGGTAGAACATCTGACGGCAGATTATCAGGAGCTTGTTGACCGGCAATTCGAGGAAATCACCAGGTCAGAAATGGACGAGCCGCATGAAGCATAAACTTCTCAGGCTCATACTTGCATTACTGTTGCCCGTGATGGCCGGCTGCTCCGGTATGGATACGGTTCGCCTCGGGCAGGACCGGCCGGAAGATATAAACAATTTGCTGGAGCAGCATGAATATGCCCGTGCCCGGCAGCTGACCAGCAAGTATCCGTCCCTGGACACACTGGAAATACAGACAAAAATCACCAACAAGGAAACATCGTACGAAGAAAACACCTATTCACAGGCACGCGAACTGCAATCCGCAAATGACCTGCTGGGTGCCGTGCAACTGTTGTCCGGTGCCCTGCAGAAAGTACCCCATAGCACGTCATTACGTGAGTTACGCAATGCAATTGAACCGGAACGCATAAAACAGTTGCAGACCAATGAACGTGAGCAATTGATTGCACGCGCAAACTATTTGCTCGGCCAGCAACAGCTATACCATGACCAGGCCAACCTGGAAGCACCCAGCCTTGGACAACGCTGGGAGAACACACGCAACCAGAAAGAAGCGATAAAACTGTCCGGGCAACTCACGGAACACGGGCAACAGGCACTGGAAACAGACAATGCGGAGCTGGCAAAAACCTGCCTGCAGCTATCACAGGCGCTGCATAAGACACCGGAAGTCGATGCATTACTTGCCAACATCCACTCTGAAGATGAAGCACACAAACAGGCAATAAAACATAAGACCAGGCTGGCGCAAAAAAAGGCCACACGCAAGAAAGCACAAAACAGGAAAAAGAAACAACAGGACCAGAAAAACAAAACCGAGGTACTGCTTGCCGAGACCCAGCAGGCCCTGGAAAAAGATGACTTGCAGGTTGCCCGCGCGGCATTTGTCCAGATACCCTCTTCTGAAATCACTGGCAGTGAAGTACTGGCCATCCAGGATGATCTTGACCAGGCTGTTGACCTGCGCGTAAGCAAGCTAATGGCAACAGGTGATGCGCAATACCGGGCCGACGATGTCCTGCAGGCTGTGAGAACCTGGACGCAAGCGCTCTCGCTGGCGCCCGACAATCAGTACTTGCGTGAGCGTGTTGAACGCGCCAACAAGGTTCTGGCACGACTGGAACAACTGAAACGCCAGCAGCACAGGCGCCCCCCCGTATTCACCTTACCGATAAAGCCGACACGGGTGGGGGCTACCCGTACTCCTTCAAGGTGATATTGCCATGTACAGAGCTACCTGGATAATCCAGGACAAGGCACAGTCCGCAGGGAAATGAGCACTAGGACTTCTCCGCAACACTGATCCTGTCAATCTTCTGGTATCCCCGCGGTAATTTACGGCCACGTCGGCCACGTTCACCGGCAAACTCATCGACCTCGGCAGCCTTCATGGTCTTATGCTTTTTGCCGGCATAGACGGTAAGTTTCTCACCATCCTGGATACACCGAACGGCAGCAACATACTCTTCACGGGATTTCAGCCTGGCTGAAGGGATGTTGATAATCCTGTTACCCTTCCCGCGCGTCATTTGCGGCAACTCGGCCAGCGGTATGACCAGCATATAGCCTTCGGTTGTCACGGCGACAATCCAGTCATCTTCCAGACTGCGAACCGGCACAGGCGTCAGCACACCGGCCCCCTTCGGTACCGACAGGGTTGCCTTGCCAGCCTTGTTACGGGTGTACATATCCCCGAGCCTGACGGTAAAACCGTAACCGGAATCACTGGCCAGCAGAAACAACTGCTCCGGGTCACCCGCCATCACACCAACAAAGCGGGCTCCGTCAGCCGGTTTCAAACGACCACTCAGGGGTTCACCCTGCCCCCTGGCACCGGGCAGGGAATGCGTCGGCAAGGCATAGGTCTTGCCGGTAGAATCAATAAACACCGTCAGTTGATTGCTGCGACCATGCGCGGCCATTGCAAATTCATCACCGGACTTGTAATTCATTTCTTCCGGATCAATCTCGTGCCCCTTGGCGACCCTTACCCAGCCATTTCTGGACAACACGATGGTCATCGGTTCACTGGGTATCAAGGCAGTCTCGTCCAGCGCCTGCGCCGGGGCACGATCGATCAACCGCGAGCGCCGTGCGTCGCCGTATTTCCCGGCATCCTCCCTGATCTCTTTTTTGATCAGGGTCTTCATGCGCTGTTTTGATGACAACGTCTGATTCAAGCCATCACGTTCCTTGACGAGATCCTGCTGTTCGCTCCTGATCTTCATCTCTTCAAGACGTGCCAACTGCCGCAAACGTGTGTCGAGAATATAATCCGCCTGTTCATCAGACAGTGTAAAACGCTTGATCAATACCGGCTTGGGTCGGTCTTCCGTGCGCACTATGCGGATGACCTCGTCCAGATTCAGAAAGGCAATCAACAAGCCATCCAGCAAGTGCAAACGACGGTTAATCTTGCCAAGTCGATATTCCAGCCGCAGGCGGACGGTTTCCATCCTGAACTCAAGCCATTCTTTCAGAACAGACAGCAAGTTTTTGACTCTTGGCCTGCCATCAAGACCAATCATGTTGAAGTTTATGCGGGCGGTACGCTCCAGGCCGGTACTGGCAAACAGGTGCAACATCAGCGCCTCTGTATCCACCCGGTTGGACCGCGGCACAATCACCAGTCGCGTTGGATTCTCATGATCCGATTCATCGCGCAAGTCCTCGACCATCGGCAGTTTTTTCGCCATCATCTGCGCGGCAATCTGTTCCAGCACCTTGCCACCGGATGTCTGGTAGGGCAGTGCCGTGATGATGATTTCGCCTTTTTCCTTTTCATAGCAGGCACGCATACGCACACTGCCATGCCCGGTCCTGTAGGCCTCCAGTAATTCTGCCCTGGGGGTGATGATTTCTGCTCCGGTCGGAAAATCCGGACCCGGAATAATCTTGCACAGGTCATCAAGCGTGCTTTTTGGCTTGTCCAGCAACAGCACGGCAGCCTCGGCAACCTCATTCAGATTATGCGGTGGAATATCCGTTGCNNTTGCCATTCTCGTAGATTGAATCAATCTCTTCTGGCGAACTAATAATTTCGGCATTAGTTGGGTAATCAGGCCCTTTAATAAAAGCACGTAGCTCTTCAAGGGAACTGGTTTTTTTCTTTAATAACTGTAAACAAGCATCAACAACTTCGCGCAAATTATGCGGTGGAATATCCGTTGCCATGCCCACGGCAATACCGGCTGCGCCATTCAGCAGTACATTCGGCAAGCGCGCCGGCAATAAAACCGGCTCGTCCAGCGTGCCGTCAAAATTTGGCGCCCAGTCGACCGTGCCCTGCCCCAGTTCTGCAAGCAACACTTCGGCATACGGCGCCAGACGTGCTTCGGTGTAACGCATGGCGGCGAAGGATTTTGGATCATCGGGAGAACCCCAGTTGCCCTGGCCGTCAATCAGGGGATAACGACAGGTAAAGGGCTGCGCCAGATGCACCATGGCTTCATAACAGGCAGAGTCACCGTGCGGATGAAACTTGCCCAGTACATCACCAACCGTGCGCGCTGACTTCTTGTGTTTGGTGGCGGCCAGCAGGCCGAGCTCCGACATGGCATAGACAATGCGTCGCTGCACCGGTTTCAGACCATCACCGATATGCGGCAATGCCCGGTCCAGGATGACGTACATGGAATAATCCAGGTAGGCCTTCTCGGTAAAGGTTTTCAGTGGCAGCTGTTCGATGCCTTCGTAATCAATCTCGATTGTATCCATAACAAATTATCCAGAAAAGACAAATATTATGGCCACGGAATCCACGAAAGAACACGGAAAAACAAATACCTTCTATAGCAATCTTTTCGTGTTCTTTCGTGGATTCCGTGGCTATTTAAATAAAAAAATACCGGCACCTGGCCTGGTTGTGTATTCGCGTGGCTATGCTTGCGCCATGTCGCCCCGGGTTTCCAGCCAGTTGCGACGGTCCGTGGCACGCTTGCGCGCCAGCAGCATATCCATCATCTTGTGGGTGTCATCATCTGCATCGATGGTCAGCTGTACCAGTCGGCGGGTTTCAGGCGCTATCGTGGTCTCGCGTAACTGCAACGGGTTCATCTCGCCCAGCCCCTTGAAACGTTGCACCATCACCTTTCCCTTGATTTTTTCAGCCGTAATCCTGTCCAGCACGCCCTGCTTCTCGGCATCATCCAGTGCGTAGAAGACTTCTTTACCGGCATCAATGCGATACAAGGGTGGCATAGCCACGTAGACATGACCTGCCTCGACCAGGGATTGATAGTGCCGCAGGAACAATGCGCATAACAGGGTCGCGATATGCAAGCCGTCAGAATCAGCATCCGCGAGAATACAAATCTTGCCGTAGCGCAGCTTGCTCAGGTTGTTCACGCCCGGTTCAACGCCAATCGCAACGGATATATCGTGCACTTCCTGCGAGGCAAGCACATCCGACGCATCCACTTCCCAGGTATTCAGAATCTTGCCCCGCAACGGCATGATCGCCTGGTAAATTCTGTCGCGCGCCTGCTTGGCAGAACCGCCGGCCGAATCCCCTTCCACCAGAAACAATTCGCAACGCTCACTGTCTGTCGAGGTGCAGTCTGCCAACTTGCCAGGCAGTGCCGGACCCGTGGTAACCTTTTTGCGCACCACCTTCTTGCCAGCGCGCTGGCGTGACTGCGCATTTTCTATGGCCAGCCAGGCAATACGCTCCCCCATTTCGGTGTGATGATTAAGCCACAACCCGAAAGCATCTTTCACCACTCCGGAAACGAACGCCGCGCACTCACGTGAAGACAACCGTTCCTTGGTCTGGCCGCTGAATTGCGGATCACCCAGTTTGACAGAGAGAATGTAGCTGCACTTGTCCCACACATCCTCGGGACTGAGTTTCACCCCGCGTGGCAGCAGATTCCGGAACTCGCAAAACTCACGCACCGCCTCGGTCAACCCCATGCGCAAGCCGTTGACATGCGTGCCGCCCTGCACCGTGGGAATCAGGTTGACATAACTCTCTGCAACCGGCTCACCCCCTTCCGGCAGCCATACCAGTGCCCACTCGGCGGTTTCATTGTTACCCTTCATCCGGCCGACAAAGGGTTCCTCCGGCAGGATCGGTGTATCGCCCAGTTCCCCGGCAAGATAGTCGTGCAGACCATCGGCATAACACCATTCCTGCCGTTCGCCACTGGCTTCATCCTGAAAGCTTACCTGCAGTCCCGGACACAGTACTGCCTTGGCGCGCAGCACGTGCTGCAGTCGCGGCAACGAGTATTTTGCGGAATCAAAATACTTCGGGTCCGGCCAGAAGCGCAGCGTTGTACCGGTATTCTGTTTGCCGACCTTGCCCACCTCTTCCAGTGAAGACGACTTCTCACCATCGGCAAAGGCCATGTTGTATTCCTTGCCGCCACGGCGCACCCACACTTCAAGGTGTTTTGAGAGCGCATTCACTACAGACACACCCACACCGTGCAAACCACCGGAGAACTGGTAGTTCTTGGCTGAAAACTTGCCCCCGGCATGCAAGCGAGTCAGGACCACCTCGACCCCCGGCACGCCTTCTTCCGGATGAAGATCAACCGGCATACCACGCCCGTTGTCGCGGACTTCCAGCGAACCATCCTTGTACACCTTTACATCCAGTCGTGTTGCGTGACCGGCCAGCGCCTCGTCGACACTGTTATCAATGACTTCCTGGGCGAGGTGATTGGGACGCGCAGTATCGGTGTACATACCCGGACGCTTGCGCACCGGATCCAGACCACTCAATACCTCAATTGCCGTGGCGTCGTATGCAGTACTCATAGTTACAGTTTACTCGTGTACATTCTGAATCAGTTTCCCTGGGGCTCGCTTCAAAATTAATTTACATTCTGCGCAAGCCCTTACATTGGTTCGTGCCAGTTCTCCCTGAACCGGTCAAGTATTTGCCTGGCCGACTGGTTTAACCGGGTCGGGTCGCAAATAAATTTTTTATAGAACACCAGGCGATACTTGTTCGCGCCCTTGCCCCGCAGGGGCTTCCAGGGGGAGTCAGGCAATGGCTGCCACTGCTCGTCGACCCCGTAAGCATAGCGACGGTATTTCCGCTCGCCACAATGCAAGCCCTCATGGGTAACATTCCAGACACCGGTAGATGAAACCAGCACCACGGTATAGCGCACCACATCATCATCACCCTTGACGAGCGACGGTTCATCCAGATACACCGTGTACTGCAATCCCTCGGTACCGGCATCCACTTCAAGGAGATGATCTTTCACAGGATAGGCCGGTAACTCGCTCTCCAGTTCCTGCCAGGTATCGGGTTGCTCGGAGTACTTTGATCCCCACCCCATGGGTTCATCATCAAAAGCGGACACCACGGGTGCTGCAATAGCCAGCAGGCACAACATCCCCGCAATAATCCTGCGGGTAAGGCTGTTGATTTTCTGGCCTGGTTTCATTGGATGCGCAGTTTAGCGCGCCGGTCGTGGCAATGCGACTGGAAAACCAGCCAAAAAGGGAAAAGCACGAAAGATGCAAAGTTATAAACAAATATTAATATCTTTTCCCTGGCGTCTTTGCGTCTTTGCGTCTTT
>DMKK01000144.1 GCA_003454335.1 Gammaproteobacteria bacterium
CAACAAGGAAATATTCCTGCGCGAGCTGGTGTCAAACAGTTCCGATGCCTGTGACAAGCTGCGCTTCGAGGCGCTGGCAAATGACAAGCTGTACGACGGTGATACCGACCTGCGTATACGGGTCGATTTCGACAAGGAGAAGAAGACCGTAACCGTTACCGACAGTGGTATCGGTATGACCCGCGACGAGGTGGTCGAGAATATCGGCACCATTGCCAAGTCGGGCACCCGCAAGTTTTTTGAATCACTGACCGGTGATCAGGCACAGGACGCGCAGCTTATTGGCCAGTTTGGCGTCGGCTTCTATTCCTGCTTTATTGTGGCCGACAAGGTGACCCTGACCACCCGTAAAGCCGGTCTTGGGCCGGAACAGGGTGTGCGCTGGACATCTGCAGGTGATGGTGAATATACCCTGGAGACCGTTGAAAAGGCCGAGCGGGGCACCGAGGTGGTACTGCATCTGCGTGACGATGAGGAGGAATTCCTGGAGAGTTTCCGCCTGAAAAATATTATCCACAAGTATTCAGATCACATACCGCTGTCCATCGAAATGCTTGCCGAGGCGGAAGAGGGCAAGGACGCGGAGTACGAGGCGGTGAACAAGGCGTCGGCGCTGTGGACGCGGCCGCGCAATGAAGTGAGTGACGAGGAATACAAGGAATTTTACAAGCACGTTGCCCATGATTTTGAAGACCCGATGACCTGGGTCCACAGTCATGTCGAAGGCAACCAGTCCTACAAAACGCTGTTCTATATTCCTGCGCGGGCACCGTTCGACCTGTATGACCGCGACAGCCGGCATGGTATCAAGTTGTATGTGCGCCGCGTGTTTATTATGGACGATGCCGAGCAACTGATGCCTTATTATCTGCGTTTCGTGCGTGGACTGGTGGACTCGGACGACCTGCCGCTGAATGTGTCCCGCGAAATCCTGCAGCATAACAAACTGATCGACACCATCCGTTCCGGTTCTGTCAAAAAGGTGCTGGGTGTAATGGAGTCCATGGCGAAGAACGAACCGGACACCTATGCCGATTTCTGGAAGCAGTTCGGTAACGTCCTGAAGGAAGGCCCGGGCGAGGATTTTTCCAACAAGGAAAGAATCGCGAAATTGCTGCGTTTTTCAACGACTGCGAGTGATAGCGAAGACCAGGCCGTGTCGCTGGAAGACTATATTGCACGGATGAAGGAGGGTCAGGAGAAGATCTATTACGTGACCGCTGACAGTTTCGCTGCCGCAAAGAACAGTCCCCATTTGCAGATCTTCCGCCGCAAGGGCATTGAAGTGCTGCTGTTGTCAGATCGTGTCGATGAGTGGCTGGTGTCACACCTGACTGAATTTGACGGCAAGGTGCTGGCCTCGGTTGCCAAGGGTGAGCTTGATCTGGACGAACTGGCTGATGAGAAAGAGAAACAGGCCGCCAAAGAGACCGAAGACGAGTATGCCGGCCTGGTCAAGCGGATGCAGGAGGTGCTGGGTGATCGTGTAAACAATGTGCGTATCAGTCAGCGACTGACGGACTCGCCTTCCTGTCTGGTGATGGGCGAGCAGGACATGGCGGTACACATGCAGCAGATGCTGAAGCAGGCCGGTCACGAAGTCCCGCCGAGCAAGCCGGACCTTGAGATAAACCCATCGCATACGCTGGTCAGTCGTTTAAAAGATGAAGCTGACGATGAACGTTTTTCCAGCTGGTCAAACGTGTTGCTGGACCAGGCGATGTTGAACGAAGGTGGGCAGCTCGATGACCCTGTGGCGTTTGTAAACCGCCTGAACGATTTGTTGCTGGAAATAACAAAACAGGCATAGTAAAGAACACCTCAAGGATGCAAACTACACCCTGTGGGAGCACCCGTACCGAGCATAAACGGCGTCCTCGTCGCGATGAATTGTAATCGCGCCGGGGACGGCGCTCCCACAGTTTCGCAGGATGGGTAAAGCGCAGTGTACCCATCAAGTAGTTGCGCTGAATTGACGGATTGTGCGCTATGTCGTGACCATGAAAGCTTCCGGTGACACACTTCCTGTACGTGCCGACAAGTGGCTGTGGGCTGCACGCTTCTATAAAACCCGTTCCCTGGCGATGGAGGCGATCAATGGTGGCAAGGTGCATCTTAATGGTGAGCGCATCAAGCCGGCGCGTAAACTCGTTGTTGGCGATCACCTGACTGTCCAGAAAGGTATTTATAGCTTTACTATCACCATTGCCGGCCTGTCCCTGCAGCGCGGGCCAGCTGCCGTTGCGCAGACCCTGTACAGTGAATCGGATGAGAGCCGGCAGGCACGTCAGGCCTTACAGGAAGCACGAAAACTGCTAGGTGATAGCTCGGAACGGCAAGGGCGACCGGATAAACGCGCGCGGCGGCAGATTCACCGGTTCAGGACGCGGCAAGTGAAATGAGCGTGGCACCCAACCATAAACCCGTTACGCCATTATTAACTGTCGACATTGTGATCGAGATGATCGATCGTCCGGGGCGGCCGATTGTGCTGATAGAGCGCAAGTACCCGCCACCTGGCTGGGCCCTGCCGGGTGGTTTTGTGGATGTCGGTGAAACGCTGGAGGCGGCGGCTGTCCGGGAAGCAAAAGAAGAGACCTCTCTGCATGTCAGGCTAACCAGTCTGTTGGGTAATTACTCGGACCCCGCGCGTGACGCACGTGGCCACACCGCCAGTGCCGTTTATATTGCCGAGGCAAGTGGTCAGCCGGTGGCGGCAGATGATGCGCAACACCTGGAGGTGTTCGTCCCCGATGATGTGCCGGTGCTGGCATTTGACCATGCGAAAATCATTGCTGATTACCTGGCCTTCAGGCAAACCGGCAGGCCGGCCCCGCTGCGCCAGGATGCACCATGAACGCTGTGCCACGGGTACTGATTATCGGTTACGGCGAAATGGGGCATGCCATGGAACACCTGCTGGCCGGGCGCTGTGACCTGCAGGTCTGGACGCGGCGTCCGGTCCCGGGGCATGAACCGGTTGATCTTGCGGTCGCTGTTTCCAGGGCAACCGTCATTCTGTATTGCATACCGGTAACGCCGCTGGCTGATGTTGCACAACGGGTATTACCTGCGCTCTTGCCTGAAAGTATTTCCCTGAGTATCGCCAAGGGTCTGGATGGGCAGGGCCGGCCGGCGGCGCGGGTGCTGCATGACGTCTATGCCGGTGCGCATGACTTCGGGGTTTTGTATGGTCCCATGATCTCTGAGGAAATCAGGGCAGGGCGACGGGCCTTTGCGCAGCTTGCCGGCAGCAAGCCGGCGGTGTCCGATGTTGCAAGCCAGCTGTTTGCTGATACTGGCCTCTCGCTGCAAACTTCACCGGATATGACCGGAATTTCCTGGGCCTCGGTGCTGAAAAATGTCTATGCGATGCTGTTTGGTGCGGCCGATGAACTTGGGCTTGGTGATAACGTACGCGGTTACCTCGTTGTAGGGTGTATGGACGAGATGCGCACGCTTGTCGCAACAATGGGCGGTAAGTCAGCTTCGGCGCAGGGACTGGCCGGGTTGGGCGATCTTGTTACTACTGCAACCAGCGAGGCTTCGCATCACCACGCGCTCGGGCGGTTGCTGGTACGAAAACAGCTGGATAACATCAGCGGTGAAGGTGTGCATACGCTGGCAATGCTGGACCGGTATCAGCTGGTTGATTTTTCCGGCTACCCGTTGCTGCAGCTGGTTGACGGCATCATAAGGGAGCCCGTCGATATTGGTGCCCGCCTGCTGGCTACCATCGATTCCAGTACCGGCTCCTGACGCAGTGATTTTTCCCGGAAGACTCAGTAACATGCCTACTGCATTGAAAACCAGGTAGTAAAGGAACCGGAGAATCATGCGTCCTGCCCAACTGTTAACTGTACTTGAGCGCGAATTTCAGGCGGCCCTGCATGGCCAGCATACCCCTGTCATGTTGTGGGGTCCGCCTGGCGTGGGTAAATCCCAGATGGTCACCCTGGTCGCCGAACGGCATGGCATGCCGGTGATTGATATCCGACTGTCACAGATGGAACCGAGCGATTTGCGTGGTATTCCCTTTCGGGTTGATGAGCGTGTTGACTGGGCGGTCCCGTCAATGTTGCCAACAGCGGAACGGCACGGTAATCAGGGAATCCTGTTTCTGGACGAGATCACCTCGGTGCCACCCAGTGTGTCGGCTGCCGCCTATCAGCTGATCCTCGACCGGCGGCTCGGTGCCTATGAAGTGCCGGAAGGCTGGGCGATCTTTGCCGCTGGCAACCGCCAGGGTGACCGGGGTGTGACCTATACCATGCCGGCGCCACTGGCGAATCGTTTCTCGCACTTTGAGGTTGATATAAACCTGGACGACTGGGTTGCATGGGCCTACGCCAATGACATCGATGAACGCCTGATAGCCTTCCTGCGCTTTCGCCCCGAATTGTTGTTTGAGTTTGACCCGGCTCATAACCCGGTGGCCTTTCCGTCGCCGCGTTCCTGGGAGTTTGCGCACCGGACCCTGCACAAGTTTGGTGATGTGCCGGACCTGCTGACGGGCTGTTTGCAGGCCTGTGTTGGCCCGGCAGCGGGCATCGAGTTGTCGGCCTTTGTCGAGAATCTCGACAAGTTGCCGGATATTGATGCCATTGTGCGTGGTGAGAAGGTCAGGGTTCCGAAGGAAACAGACCTGCAGTATGCCGTGGCGGCGGCGCTGGTGGGACGTGCCATTCGTGCAAAAGAAGCAAGCAATGCCCATGAGGTCTTTGGCAATATTCTCGAATTCGCCGGGTCTTTCCCGCAGCGGGAGATGGGGGTGATGCTGGTGTCGGATATGTATCGTGCGATTGGGCAGGATGTTTTTACGGTGCCGCAGTTTTCGAAGTGGGCGAATATTGTTGCGGATGTAATGTTGTACGAGGGTTAGGGAGAGGGGGGTTAAGTAGCGGGTTCTTGCGCTATGTTTTGTTGTCAGGGTTTCGTCCTGTCGGACGAG
>DMKK01000111.1:0-169 GCA_003454335.1 Gammaproteobacteria bacterium
TCAAAAAGTGCAATGCCCACGGTTGTTGCTCCTGCATAAAAATGCCGCCAAGCATACACGAAAGGGGAAAAATGGCGTGACTGGAGAGTCGCTTGCCGTTTGCTCCTGACCTGCGGCTATGGGAGAATGTTTGTAATTCAGGAATACAGCAAGGGTTTTACAAGTGATT
>DMKK01000111.1:281-546 GCA_003454335.1 Gammaproteobacteria bacterium
ACGCCGGACGAGGCCATGTACCGCGAACTCTCGGAAGAAGTCGGTTTGCAGCGGGAACATGTCGAGGTCATTGGTGCAACCCGCGGCTGGCTGCGCTACCGCTTGCCACGTCAGTATATCCGGCGTGCATCGCGACCGGTGTGTATCGGGCAGAAGCAGGTCTGGTTTCTGCTGCGCATGTTATGTCCTGACAAGACGGTGAGTCTTGATCAGTGTGACCAGCCGGAATTTGATCGCTGGTGCTGGGTGGATTACTGGCACCCGC
>DMKK01000111.1:659-2620 GCA_003454335.1 Gammaproteobacteria bacterium
GGAATCCACGGAAAAACACGAAAAGATAAAAGCTTAAAAAATATTTTTCCGTGTCCTTTCGTGGGTTTCGTGGTCATTTCTTAATAAAACCGGCTTCTGGTTGCCCGCCGGATTTTTAGCACTGCACGGGCAGCGCCCGATGCAGGTTTTTCACCCACTGGAACTGCTCTCATGCTGGATACCCTGAGGCGTATTATTCAGGAAGTAAATACTGCGCCTGACCTGGATCGCGCACTGGATATTATTGTCCAGCGCGTGCGTGAGTCGGTGGATGTCGATGTGGCCTCTGTTTACCTGCTGAATGCTGACCAGCAGCAGTATGAGCTGAGCGCGACAGAAGGTCTGCGCAAGAACGCGGTCGGGAATGTGAAATTCAACCTGGACGAAGGCCTGGTTGGCATGGTCGCTCAACGCGAAGAACTGGTGAATCTGGAGGATGCCCCCAGTCACCGGCGTTATCGTTTTACCATTGAAACCGGCGAGGAACCTTACCATGGTTTCCTGGGTGTGCCGATTATTCAGTACGGCAAGGTGCTGGGTGTGCTGGTTGTCAGGCAGCGGCAAATGCGCAAGTTTGCCGAGGAAGAAGAGGCCTTTCTGGTGACGCTGGCGGCGCAGCTTGCCGGTGCCATTACCCATGCCGGTGCCAGCGGCGATATTTCAGCCGTGGTTTCACCCGAACACACCACTGCCTCGCTCAGCGGGTTGCCGGGTGCGCCCGGTGTCGCGATCGGGACAGTGCTGGTGGTCTATCCACCGGCCAACCTGGAGGCTATCCCTGATCATGCTGTCGAGGATACCGACAGGGAGATACAGGATTTCAGAGAAGCGGTTGCAGCGGTGCAGGATGATCTGCGGGATTACGCCAACCGCATGTCCGGTATCCTGCCGGCCGAGGAGCTTGCCCTGTTTGATGCCCTGTTGCTGATGCTGGAGGGTGATAGCCTGGTGAGCGAGACCATTGAGCGTATCCGCCAGGGCAACTGGGCGCCGGGCGCCCTGCGCGACACGATTGCGCAGCATGTCAAAGTGTTCGATACCATGGCTGATTCCTATCTGCGGGAACGTGCCAGTGATATTCGGGACCTGGGTCGCCGGATCCTGACGCATATGCAGAGCGATCGGCCGGCCAAACCTGTTCCCTATGAGCAAACCGTACTGGTTGGTGAAGACATCAGTGTCGGCCAGCTGGCGGAAATCCCGACGGAAAACCTGGCAGGGATTGTGTCGGCCAGAGGCTCGAGTTCATCACATGTCGCCATTCTGGCGCAGGCACTGGGCGTCCCGGCAGTTATGGGTGTCAGTGATCTGTCTGTCGCTCGCCTGGAGGGCCAGAAGATTATTGCTGACGGTTACCAGGGGGATGTATTTGTCAATCCCTCCGCATTTGTCCTCGATGAGTTTGTGCGCCTGCAATCAGAGGAAACGCGGCTGACGGAAGTTTTGCAGCATGTTGCAGGCCAGGCCTCGGTTACGCCGGATGGGGTGGCTGTTCCCCTGTACCTGAATGTGGGGCTGATCTCGGGCGTCGAGACTGAGGCCCATGCCGAGGGTGATGGTGTTGGCCTGTATCGCACCGAGATACCGTTCCTGATGCAGGAGCGGTTTCCCGGCGAGGAAGAACAGCTGCGGATCTATCGCAAGACGCTGGAGGCCTTTGCGCCGCGGCCGGTGACCCTGCGTACCCTGGATGTGGGGGGCGACAAGATGCTTTCCTATTTTCCCGTGCAGGAGGACAACCCGTTCCTTGGCTGGCGTGGTATTCGCATCTCGCTGGATCACCCGGAAATCTTTCTGACCCAGATACGTGCCATGCTGCGTGCCAGTATTGGTTTGAATAATCTGACGATTCTATTACCCATGGTCTCGACAGTGACAGAACTGGATCTTGCCATTGCGCTGATTAACCAGGCTCAGGATGAGCTGCTGGAGGAGGGCGATGCGATTGTGCGTCCACCTGT
>DMKK01000111.1:2662-6043 GCA_003454335.1 Gammaproteobacteria bacterium
CGCAACAATCCCCGTGTGGCAAATCTTTACCAGTCCCTGCATCCGGCGGTGTTGCGTGCGATCAGGCAGGTGCTTGATGAGGCGCATCAGCGGGGCAAGCCGGTCAGTGTGTGTGGGGAAATGGCCGGTGATCCGGCGGCTGCATTGGCGCTGCTGGGTCTGGGTGTGAACAGTTTGAGTATGAGTGCCAGCAACTTGCCGCGGGTTAAATGGGTGATCCGCAGTTTTACCCGTGATGAAGCCAGAAACCTGCTGGAACAGGTCTGGTTGATGGAAGACCCGCGTGCCATACGGGAGTTGTATAATGGCGTGCTGGAGCAGGGTGGTCTGGGTGGTCTGGTGCGGGCGGGTCATTAGAATTGATAAACGTTTTCATCCCGCGATCCATTGCTTGTAAATAAGCAATGCAGCATATAGAATTATTCTAATATTTGGCGCTATCATCCTCTGGAGAGACTCATATGACTCGGTTGACTGGTTTATTTCTGTCTGTATTTATTGGTGTGTATTCGTTTTCAGTGTCTGCGGCCGAGTGGCAGGCGCTGCCTGATGCGGCCCCTGCGCCCGCGGACAATCCAACCACCCCGGAGAAGGTTGAACTGGGCCGTCTGCTGTACCTGGATCCACGCTTTTCTTCGACGGGGACGGTCTCCTGTAATTCCTGTCACAATGTAATGCTGGGTGGTGAAGATAACCGGGCGGTATCCATGGGTGTTCATGGGCAGACCGGTGGTCGCAGTGCCCCGACAGTGTGGAACTCGGGTTTCAGTTCATCACAATTCTGGGATGGTCGTGCCGCAACGCTTGAAGACCAGGCGAAGGGGCCGGTGACCAATCCGATTGAGATGGGAATGAACGAGCTCGAGGAAGCTATGAACCGCGTACGGGATATACCGGGTTACCGGCCATATTTTGAACGCGCCTTTCCCGGTAAGGACCCGATGACAGTTGATAATGCCGCCAGGGCGGTTGCTGCGTACGAGCGTACCTTGATTACCCCTGACAGCGCCTATGACCGTTACGTCAAGGGCGACAAGCAGGCCATGTCAGAGGAACAGGTTCGCGGCATGAAGTCGTTCGCAGACGCTGGCTGTACCGCCTGTCATTCAGGGCCGGCATTTAATGGGCCGACCATGGCCCCTGGCACCGGCTTCTTTATGAAGTTCCCGACGTTTGCGGACAGTGACGACGTGAAAAAGTACCAGCTTGCAGATGACACTGGCCGCTTTACTGTCACTGGTGAGGAAGCAGACAAGTTTATGTGGAAGGTTCCGACGCTGCGTAACATTACCTTGACCGCGCCCTATTTTCATAACGGGGCCGTGGGCACCCTGGACGAAGCCGTGCGTGTCATGGCCAGGGTACAGTTGAACAAGGATCTGAGCGATGAGCAGGTGACGGATATTGTGGCATTTCTGTCCGCATTGACTGGCGAGTTTCCGGAACAGCCGATGCCGCGTCTGCCAGCGACACCCGGACGTTCAATCATTAAATAGGACGTGGTGGCAGGTTGCCGGCCTGCCCTGGCTCACGGGTCGTGGCCGGCTGTGGGTTTGTAACCTGATGAAATATTGAATTATTTGATATTTTTCAGGCGATATTAGGGCCTTCCCAATCAGGGAGGGTGGTATCTACCGTCGTCCGGGACTATATTTTAACTGACTGATTCTTGTTCCGGTAATCATACAAACAACGGAGTTTGACATGGCACAGGCAACATCTGATTACAGTACCGACCTGGCAGGAAGCGACCTCGCACTGACTGCAATGGCAAGCGAGAAAATGCTGGAGTTGCTCAACCAGGTTGAAGATGACGAAATCAAGGCCATCAGGGTATTTGTATCCGGCGGCGGTTGTGGCGGCATGGGTTATGGCATGACGTTCACGGACACCCGCTCTGAATATGACAGTGTGCGTTCGGAAAACGGTTTTGATGTTTATGTTGACGCAGTCGCGCTGAATTTTCTGCGTGGCGTTGAGATCGATTATGTCGAGAAGCCTACCGGCGCCAGTTTTGTATTCAACAACGCCTTTGCAATGACCGGTGGTTCAGGTACCTGTGGTGGTTGTGGCGGGGCCTCTGGCGGAGGTTGTGCCTGATAATAATCGCCAGCAGGCGCGTTCGCGCCTGCTGCTGATTGTCCCCCCGAACAGTTATCGCACTGTTGCCTATCTTGAGTCTGCCCGCCGTCAGGGGATAGACATTCTGGTTGCATCCGAGGGCGAGCATTCACTCGTCAGTGCTGTCGCCAGCGGTCTGCATGTGGATCTCAATGCGCCGGAGGCGCTTGATTTACTGTTGGCAGCAAACCAGGAATGTCCGTTTAATGGTGTCGTGGCAACAGATGACACCACCGTGGAACTGGGCAGTCGTATCGCCGAGACTCTGGGGTTGCCGCATAATCCCCCGCAGGCCGCGCTTTATTCGCACCGCAAGGATCTCTCCAGGAAGGTTCTGCAGGCAGCGGGTGTTCGTGTTCCGGTATTTCGTGTTCTCAATCTTGCAACAGCCATTGCTCCGCAACTGCAGGGACTGGGGCTGCCCTGTGTGGTCAAGCCATTATCCTTGTCGGCCAGTCGGGGGGTGATGCGTGCCGATACGCCGCAGCAAGTGCAGTCCGCCTGTCGGCGGATTCAGTCGATTGTCAGGGGGGAGGGCGTTGCGGATGATTATGTCGCTTCCCATGTCCTTGCAGAGGCATTCATATCTGGTCCGGAAGTGGCGCTTGAGGGGTTGCTGCACAGGGGCACGCTGGAGGTGCTTGCCATCTTTGACAAGCCGGATCCGCTGGAAGGCCCGTTTTTTGAAGAGACCTACTACACCACGCCCTCCAGGCATGCAGCTGCGATTCAGCAGGAAATAATCAAGTGTGTCAGGGGTGCCTGTGACGGGCTCGGATTGCGTGAGGGTCCGGTGCATGCGGAAGTGCGCATTGGCAAATCGGGCTGTGCCATCATTGAGGTCGCAGCAAGGACTATTGGTGGTGAATGTGCGCGCCTGCTCCGCTTTGGTACCGGGCATGGTCTGGAAGACCTGGTTATTGCGCATGCGACAGGACGGCCGTTACCCATCGAGCGAAGTAGCGGTGCAGCCGGTGTGTTGATGATTCCGATTACACAGGCGGGTAGCCTGCGCCGTATCGAGGGCATTACCCGCGCACGTGCAGTGCCCTTCATTGAAGACATCCTGATCAATATTCGCGATGGCTATGAGCTGGTGCCACTCCCGGAAGGGAGCAGTTATCTGGGATTTATGTTTGCCTGTGCGCCCACGCCCGTGCAGGTAGAGGCGGCCTTGCGCGCGGCGCATGCTGAACTTGAAATTGTGGTCGCGCCCTTGATTAGAATTGAAGACAGGCGTGAAGCGTGAAGCGTGAAGCG
>DMKK01000221.1 GCA_003454335.1 Gammaproteobacteria bacterium
CGCATACTTAAGGACAATCTGCCTTGGTTGGAACGCTACCTGCGTCACGGGCGAGCGGAACAGGAAGCCCCCGAGGATGCAGTCGCTCTGTTGGCTGAGGCGGGACAGGCATTGCAGCAGCATTTGCAGCTCGAAGATGCCAATCGGGAACAGCTGGCAAAAGACCTGGAAAAGCTCCTGACGTTGATTCCCGAAGCATCACGGATCCTCAACTACGGTCGCTATGCAGCCCTGCATTTGTTGCTGCATGCAATTAGCAGCCGGGTGGCGCCCCGCCGAGAAATGTTCCAGCAACAGATTCAAAGTTGCATCCACGGCCTCAAGGCACTGCTTGCAATCGAGTGGGGCAAATCGGCGCAGTCGATTGAACCACAGGCAGCACAAAATAGCGTGGGACCAAGTGGCGGCCTTTTCGATTCCCAGTTATTGTCTACGGTAATGCACCATTCGCACGGCACGCATGAAATGTCAATGCAACGCCGCGAACGTATTGAAAAGGTACTGAAGGTCCTGGAATCCTGGCAGGCTGATCCGGTCCTGGTTAGAATTGTCTATCAGCAGCGACCTAGCGGCGATTGGATGGATCGCAACCTGGCTTTGGCGGCTGTGCATGACGCTGAACCCTGCGCAAGGGCCACCCAAGAGTTCGACCAGCAGGCTGCGCAGCTGGCCGAGATATTCAGCGCCGTACGCATCGCCCAACTGGAGATCGATGGTCGTTACGACCCTATCATCCATGACCCCTGGTTTAGCAGTTTCAATTGGGAAGCGTTCTCTCACGATGAGTTGCTTTTGGTTCCCCTGGTGGTCGCTTTGGAATCAGCCGACCGTGTTGCGGATACCGGGTTGCGTACATTTTCCCGATTGTTAAGTTCAGGGCGGCCGGTGCAAATTCTGGTCCGCGTTCAGCCACACAACAATCCCGGTGCAGGAGCCGACGAAAATCCCTTCGCCAGTTACCGCACCGAGCTGGGCTACCTGGGCCTCAGCCACCGCCAGGCCGTGGTCACCCAATCGTCCCCTGCTCGTCACAAGCATTTGCTCAGTTGTTTTTTGTCGGCGCTGGATGCCACCCGCACCAGCCTTCATATCATTAACGTCGGCCTGCGCCCCCCAGGAAAACTACTTGCCCTTAACGCCTGGTTGATTGCAGGCGCCGGTATAGAGAGCCGCGCCCACCCGTTCTTCCGCATTAACCCGGAAGCGGGAGACTCTGCTGCCTCGCGTATGGACTTTAGTGAAAACCCCCAACCTGAGGCCCTGTGGCCGGTGCACCCTTTCACCTATCAGGATGACAATGGCAACCAGGTCAGTACCGAACTCACTTTTACTTTCGCTGACTATGCGCTGCTAATCGAACGCCTTAGGGAGCACTTCCGTCTAGTTCCGGCGGGCTGCGATTCCGACACTTTGACACCGATCCAGGATTATCTGGCGTTGTCTCCAGAGCAAGCATACCAGCGAGTCCCTTTTATCTGGGCGGTGGACGCCAGTGCGCAACTGCATCGGCTGGTGGTATCACGCCCGCTGACACTCGCCTGCCGCGATCGCCAAAACTACTGGCGCTCGTTGCAGGAAATGGCCGGCGTACGCAACCGTTACGTTGAGCATGCCATTAGCGAGACTCGCGCCGAAGAGCGTCAACTAGCCGCTGAAGCCCGCGATCAACTGCTCGCGGAACACCAAGAGGAACTGGAACAAGTTCGCAGCAGTGCGGCCGGAGAGGCAATGCAACGGCTTACCAATACCCTGTTAGGCTTGGACTCAGCGGTAGCGACCCGGCCTGAATTCACGCCAGAACCGGTTTCGGATCTAGTCGCTGAAGATAAGCCTTCACCTGCAGAGACTGATGAAACCCCGGAACCGGAACCGGCTGCTGTTACCGGAGCAGAGGATGCATTAGACGAGCCCTGGATCGACACCCCTCTATGCACCAGTTGTAACGACTGTACCAAGCTTAACCCGCAGCTGTTTATATACAATGAGGACAAACAAGCTCTGCTTGGCGACCTCAAAACCGGCAGTTTCGCACAGCTAGTCGAGGCGGCAGAGCTGTGCCCAGCCAATTGCATCCACCCTGGCAAACCGCTCGACCCGGCAGAGCCCGGTCTTGACCAACTGCTTGTGCGTGCCGCGCCCTACAATATTCCATGAACGATTTTTTCATTGCCCCGGCCATCATGACCGGGCTCGGTCTGCTGTTTGCTGTCATTCTGGCGGTCACTCATCGATTCCTGCGGGTCGCGGAAGACCCGCGCGTCGAGGAAACCGAGGATCTGCTACCGGGTTCTAATTGTGGCGCATGCGGTCAGCCCGGTTGCCACGCTTTCGCCGAACAACTGGTTATGGGCAAGATGCAGCCGAGCCAGTGCACCGTCGCTGCAAAGGAGGTCGTCGACGCGTTGGCGGAACTGCTGGATGTTGACCCGGGCGAACGGACACGGCAGGTCGCCCGTCTGCACTGTGCCGGTTCTAAGGCGCATGCCCACCAGATTGCCGAATACCACGGCTTCGACAGCTGCTTGGCGGCTTCTGTAGTATCCGGTGGTGGAAAAGGTTGTTCCTGGGGTTGTTTCGGTCTGGGCGACTGCAAGGTAGTCTGTAGCTTCGATGCCATTACCATGAGTGATGGGGGACTGCCACTGGTGGATTTCGATAAGTGTACCGCTTGCGGTGACTGTGTTGACGTATGCCCACGAGATCTGTTTGAGCTGGTGCCTGTAGATCAGCATCTGTTCGTACAATGCAACGCACCCCTGGCCGGTGATCTGGCGCTTTCCGTCTGCAGCGTCGCATGCGATGCCTGCGGCCGCTGCGCCGCCGACGCTGCACCGGGGCTGATTCGGATGCACAAAAACCTGCCGGTAGTAGACTACAGCGCAGGTGGCCCGGCGCAAGCTAAAGCGGTCCATCGCTGCCCCACCGGAGCGATTCAATGGTTAGACAGAGATCAATTTCCCGAAATGGATTCCATAAAAGCCAGGACCAGGACTGAGCATAATTATGAACAGCTTCACTAATTCCGCGCTTAGACTGCTGCGAAGCTTACTCGGTGCTCCATCAAGGAGTACGGGACCCTATGTCGGTACCATTACCACACTGGACGGTAACACTGCGGTGGCGGTGACCGAAGCGGGCATCAGTGAAACAGTGGCGTTAGCTGCATCCTATCCAGCGGATGCCGCAAATCTGGGTTGGCGCTGCGAACAGTACCGACATGGCGACAATTCCCAAGGTGCGGTTCTAGGCAGTCTTGCAGCAGAGAGCCCCCGCGGTGCTTTGGCGGCGGCCAGCGGTTTGAGTCTCTCCGGGTCACGCGCTGTATGCTTTCTGTCTGGACCGGATCTTGCCAGTTCCCTGGATCTCTTGACTGCGGCCGCCGGTCGTCATCTGCCGTTGGTTGCCCATATTGCCAACCGTGCCCTGCCTAACCACAGTAACAGCCTGGGCAGTGGACATGAAGCGCTGCATCTGGCAGCCGATTGTGGCTGTTTCGTGCTGTTTGCCAGCAACGTCCAGGAGGCGGTGGACTTTTACATGGTCGCCCGACATGTGGCTGAGCAGGCGCTGATACCCGGCCTGGTATTCATGGACGGCGAGCAAACGGCCCTGAGTATGCAAGAGCTCAGACTGCCCCCTGGTGAATTGACCAAACAGTTTCTTGGCGCGGCTGACGATGAGATTCCAGCAGCAACCCCGGCTCAGCGTTTTTTGTTTGGCGATACCCGCCGGCGGATTCCGCGCTGGCACAATCCAGATCGTCCGGCCATGCTAGGCGGTTTGCAAACCACCGAAAGCTGGGGCCTGGGCAGGGCCGCGCATCAGGTCTTCTACCAGCAGCATCTGGTCGAATGCTTAAATCAGGCTTTCACGAAATTTGAGCAACTTACCGGACGCAATCGACGGCCTCTCTCCACCCATCGCATGGAGGACGCCAAGCTGGTGCTGGTAGTTCAAGGCGCCGCCATCGAAACGGCGGAAACAGTGGCCGACGGTCTGCGTAGACATTATAAGTGCAAGGTCGGCGTCCTGGGTGTGCGCGTATTACGCCCCTTCCCTGGTGCTGAAATTGCCCGTTTACTCGGACGAAATTGCCGTGTCTGCGTATTGGAACGCCTGGACAGCCCGGCTGAATCCGACCCACCTCTGCTAAGAGAGTTGCGCAGCTCACTTGGGAGGGCGATGGACAATGGCCGCCATGGA
>DMKK01000036.1:0-2704 GCA_003454335.1 Gammaproteobacteria bacterium
TTTTTCGTGTTCTTCCGTGGATTTCGTGGCCATAATATTTGTCTTTATCAGCTTGAATCCTGACTCTCTATCAGTATGACTTCCAGTCGACCCTACCTTGTACGTGCCATCCATGAGTGGATTCTCGATAACGAGATGACGCCGCATTTGCTGGTGGATATTGAGGGTGATGGTGTAGAGGTGCCGGCGCAGCAGGGGCAGAACGGCAAGATTGTCCTGAACATCAGTCCGCAGGCCGTTGAAGGTCTGATGCTGGGAAATGACGCTATTGGTTTCCGTGCGCGTTTTGGTGGCATATCAACAGATGTGTATGTACCGGTTGCATCGGTGCTGGCAATTTATGCCAAGGAGAACGGCCGGGGTATGGTCTTCAGCGAAGAGGAAGATGGCCCGGCCCCGGAAGATACCGATGCAAAATCAGGCAAGCGTCCAGCGCTGAAGATTGTGAAGTAGTCTTTCCCTATCCCAATGGCACTTACTTAAAATCTTGCCACGGAAGCACACGGAATGACACGGAAGAAAAGATGAAAACACGATATTAATGGCCACGGAATCCACGAAAAACACGAAAAGATAAAAGCCTTATCAAGAAATATTTCCGTGTTCTTCCGTGGATTCCGTGGCCAATTGGGTGTCTTTTTGATGACACATCACTAAGCAAGTGCCATTGGCCCCTATCCGGTCTGACTTTCCCTGACCGGTTCCAGCTGTAAGCGCGAGGCAGATACACCGTTGTTTGTCAGAGCGGTTTCGACTGTTTCCAAAATCGGGCCCGGTGTACAGACATAAAAATCCAGTTCCTCTATGGCGTCCAGGTCCGCGATGATTTCCGCTAATACATCCGCTACGGGTTTGCGGTCAGTGACTTCCAGTGGGCGGTAGCGAAAATTATCCAGCGCGTCATCCCAGGCACGGCACAGGTTCCCCAGGTAGTGACTGTTCCCGGGAGTGGTCATCCAGTAGAGATAAAGATTCTCGGCGATATCCAGTGCCATCGCGTGTTCGATCAGGCTTTTGACCGGACCAAATCCGGCATTGATGGCAATAAACACGATGGAACGGGGGGAGTCTTCATTCAGCGTGAATGCTCCCTTTGGCCCCTTGATGCTGATCACTGTATTTGCTTTCACGGACCCTGCAAGCTGCTCGCTAAAGGGACTACCCGTGGTGACGGAAATATGGAACTGCAGGTTCATATCGTCGCAGGGGCAACTGGCAAGGGAGCAGTACTGTGCCGGCAGTCCTGCAAGTTCCAGTGACAGGTACTGGCCGGCAAGGAAACGCAGTCGGCTGGTGCGCGGGGTCTTGGCGTGTAAAATAATGACGCGATCATTCGGGCATTCTGTCTTCTTGACCCGGATATCAATTTCCTGCTGTGGAATGTCGTGCGAACCGAGTGCTTCCTCGGCTTCCAGTACCACATCCGTCACAGCGGTGTTGGCGCAGGTGAGGATATAACCCAGTCCTTTTTCTGTCTCGGAGAGTGCATAGTCGTGCCGGGATATTTTTTTTACCTGTCCGGAGACGACCTTGGCCTTGCACTTGCCGCAGTTGCCGTTACTGCAGCCGTAGCCCAGTGCCAGTCCGCCACGAAGTCCTGCCTCCAGAATGGAGTCGGAGCCTTCTATAAAGAACTCATGCCCGCTGGGCAGAATGCGTACCTGGGCTGCCATTACTCGCAGAAAAGCCTCTTTGGCAATAAAGTCTGAATCATCGGCCGGTGTCTCGGTGGACGCCAGTGCCAGTGTGAACCAGTCCTTAAGTTTACTGAAAGTTTGCTCCTGCGTCTTTTCTGCCTCGGGACCCAGTTCATCAAGTTTTTGCTTCAGGTCTGTGACCAGGTCGTTATAGCGCCGTGCTTCCTGTCGCGCCTGGGCAAGTTCCTGGCCAAGCGCCAGGATGCGGGCTGCCAGCGTGTCGCTGTCCGGGAGATCATCATTGGCGGGCCGCACGATCTTGTTGACCGCCTGTTCCATGATGTGCTCGACACGCTCGAGCATGGTGGTGTCTTCCACCTGCGTCTGCGGATAGACCTGCAGCAGGTCTGCGAGCAGCAGTTCCCCTTCAAAGGTGCGTAATTCGCCCTGCTGGATTTTTGTTTGCAGTGCTCCGCGCTTGACCCCTACCAGCCGTGCGGCGCGTGAAAGTGTGATGAGACGCGGCATAATCCCCTCCATGATCCTGCGACTATTTTTGCCTGTACTCTAGCATAGGTGCTATGCAAATGACTGCTGCGATATACTGCTGGCAAGATGATTGAAATAATTACCGGTGACATCACCGAACTGAATGTCGATGCCATTGTGAATGCCGCTAATGGCTCGTTGCTGGGTGGTGGAGGTGTGGACGGTGCCATCCACGCGGCAGCCGGTCTGCTGTTACAGGATTACTGCCGGACGCTGCATGGTTGCCGGACGGGGGAGGCAAAGCTGAGTCCGGGTTTCGATTTGCCGGCACGCCGGATTATTCATACGGTGGGCCCGGTGTGGAAGGACGGTGATCACTATGAAGAACCACTCCTGAAAGCATGCTACCGCAACAGTTTTGAAGTGGCCCTGCAGAATGACGTTCGCTCGATTGCCTTTCCCGCTATCAGCACCGGTGTCTATGGCTACCCGAAAGCACCAGCGGCCGGCATTGCCGTAGCGGCCATGCTGGAATACGAAGACCGTTTCGAGCGTATTATTGCCTGTTGTTTCAGTGA
>DMKK01000036.1:2734-2897 GCA_003454335.1 Gammaproteobacteria bacterium
CCAGTCAGTATTGCAGGAGCTGCGTGGACCTTAAAACATGATCGTGCCTGCAATGTGTTCCTGCAACTCGTGCAGGAGATATTGGTTAACTCGTCTGACGGGTGCATCGCTGCGCTCCTTCACCCATCCTACAAAAACTGTAGCTCTTCGTAGGATGGGTGAA